>CAYGBB010000066.1:0-8681 GCA_964347985.1 uncultured Moraxellaceae bacterium | reverse complement strand
GTAAAAGTCTGCTAATCGCGTCACAGAGCGTGGCTTGGCTTTGCCCTATTATACGGGCACCGACCGAAATTGCGACCGTACACGGCCGCCCTGGGCCATCAGCCCGCCCAGCCTGAAGGGAACCATAATGAAAAAGCATCTTCTGGGAATCGTGGGAGCCTGCCTGCTGGCAGGTGTTGTCCAGGCCGAGGCGCCCCTGGCGGTGAAGGGTTCCGCCCCCGAGCGCTACACGGTCGTGCGCGGCGACACCCTCTGGGATATCGCCAACCGGTATCTGGCTGATGCCTGGCGCTGGCCGGAAATCTGGGAAGCCAATAAGCAAATTGCCAATCCGCACCTGATTTATCCGGGTGATCTGCTGCTGTTTTGCCAGATCAAGGGCCGCGCTGTGGTGGCGGTGGATCAGGGCGGTGGCTGTGCCGAGATTGCCGAACGCATGGCGTCGGGTCCCGTGGTGACCGGCTCCGGCCGTGACCAGAAGTTGCATCCGCAAGCCCGGATCATGCCGCTGGATCTGGCCATTCCCGCCATTGCCCTCAAGGATATCCAGCGCTATCTGGACGGTTCGCGAGTGGTCAGCAAGCTGGAGCTTGACCGGGCCCCTTACGTGATGGCCGGCAAAGAAGGCCGCATTGTCGGTGGCGCGGGCGACACCATTTACGCACGCAACCGCAACAAGCTGCTGGAACCGTATGGTATTTACGGCATCTATCGTGGCGGCGTTGCCTACATTGATCCGGACACCCGCGATGTGCTGGGTTACGAAGCCGAGGATATTGGTGCCGGCAAGCTGGTGGCGCTGAACAACCAGATTGGCACGCTGGAAGTCACGCGGACGACCCAGGAAGTTCGCATTGAGGACAAGCTGCTGCAGATTGAGAATGGTCGTATCCCGACGGTTTTCCATCCCAGCAATCCGGACAACGTCAAGGACGGCCGCATCCTGCGCATTTTTGACAGTATTGGCTCCGGTGCCCAGCACAGCGTGATTGTGCTCAATCGCGGTGAAAAGGACGGCGTACAGCCTGGCCACACCTTTGCCGTTCACAAGCGCGGCGAAGCAGTGCGGGATCGCGTGACCAACGAATATGTCACGCTGCCCTCCGAGCGTGCCGGCCTGGCCATGGTGTTCCGCACCTTCGACCGGGTGAGCTATGCCCTCGTGCTGCGTTCCAGTACCACCGTCAAGGTGGGTGACGAGGTCAAGCCGCCGGTGAGTGGCGACTGATCGCTGCTGCTGTTTGCCGTAATACCGGAAATACCAGGGCCGTCTGCTGACGGCCCTTTTTTTGAGGCAAGGATGCCCATGCAACACTCTTCTTTCCTGCCCGCGCAGGCCATTGAATGGCTGCGCCTGTGGCGACTCATCCAGCAATCTTCGGCCCGTGTCCATCGCTTGCGGCTAAGGTTCCCTGATCCCGCCCGGGCGCTGCAGGCGTCGCCTGCCGATTGGCGCGCGGCCGGCGTGGCCGAAAAGGCCGTGCAGCGTCTGCAGCAGTGGCAGGCCGGCGCTGATCCCGAACTCGCCCGCGAGATGGACGAGGGTGTGGCGGCGGATCTGGCCTGGTGCGAGAAGCCCGGTCAGCAACTGCTTACTATCGATGACCCCGACTATCCGTCGCTGTTGCGGGAGACGGCGGATGCCCCTCCCCTGCTTTTTCTGCGTGGCAATGCCGCCTTGCTTGGCTTGCCGCAGGTGGCCATGGTGGGCAGCCGGCACCCGTCACAGGGTGGCCTGGCCGAAGCCCGTGCATTTGCAGCAGAGTTGGTGCGGGCCGGTCTGGTGATTACCAGTGGCCTGGCCAGCGGTATTGACGGGGCCGCGCATCAGGGCGCGTTGCGTGCTGGCGGCCGCACCATTGCCGTGCTGGGCACCGGAGCAGATCGCGGCTATCCCCGCGAGCATCACCGCCTCTATGACGAGATTGCCGGTTCCGGCAGCCTGCTGGTCAGCGAATACCTGCCGGGCACGCCGCCGCTGGCACCCCATTTCCCGCGCCGTAACCGCATCATCAGCGGCCTGAGTCTGGGGGTGCTGGTGGTGGAGGCGGCCCCGGAAAGCGGCTCCCTGATCACGGCGCGGCTGGCGGCAGAGCAGGGCCGGCTGATCTGGGCACTGCCCGGTTCGCGTCATCATCCGCAAGCCCGGGGTTGCCTGCAGCTGATCCGTGAAGGCGCCACGCTGGTCACGGAAACCAGGCATATTCTCGAGGATTTGCCGGCATTGATGGGGTATTTGCGTGAGCAGCTCAGTCTGGCGGTGGACATGGTTCCACTCCCCGCTACATCCCCTGCTCCTGCTCCGGGCGTGACCCCTGTGCCTGCACTGGACCCTGCGGCCAGAGCCTTGCTGGGTTTGCTGGGGCAGCAGGTTCGTCACGCCGACTGGCTGATTGCCCTCTCCGGACAGGCACCGGCACAGGTGTTGCGCTGCCTGTCGCAACTGGAAATGGCCGGTCTGGTGGTGAGTGTGCCTGGGGGGTACGAGCGCCTGGCCGCCGGCGCGGCAATGGCTGCCGCCTCGCCGGACTAACCCTGCCCGCCCTCCTGCACAAGTTTGTGTGGGGCATGGAGCTCCAGTGGGGGGTGGTGCAGTCCGGTACCTGCCCGTGGATAATGCGGGACTTTTCCGCTGACCGATTCCTGCTGATGACGCTTGCCACTCCTTCGCCTGTTCACCTCCGTGTTGCTGCCCGGTTGCTGCGGCAGGGGGGCGTCATTGCCTACCCCACGGAGGGGGTCTGGGGCCTGGGGTGTGATCCGTTCAACGAGCGCGCTGTTCGCCATCTTATTGACTTAAAGCAACGTTCCGAGGCCAAGGGCCTGATTATCATTGCGGCCGCCATGGATCAGGTTGAGGGTTGGCTGGGCGATCTCACCCCGGCGCAACGTGCCGGGTGCGCCGCCACGTGGCCGGGGCCCTTCACCTGGGTAGTGCCGGCGGCACAGGCACCACGCTGGTTGCGCGGCCGCCATGACAGCATTGCGGTGCGGGTGTCGGCGCATCCCGGCGTGCAGGCCTTGTGCCTGGCGTTTGGCGGGGCGCTGGTGTCGACCAGTGCCAATGTCAGTGGCAGGCCGCCGGCGCGGGATACCCTGATGCTGAGAAAACAGTTCGGGTGCGGTCTGGATTACATCCTGCCCGGCCGTCTGGGCGGTGATGGCAAGCCCTCGGAAATTCGTGATGCCCGAACCGGCATTGTACTGCGCAAGCGTTGAGGTTTTTGTATGACGGCAACTGAACTCTCCCCGACGCCCGACATTGCGGCGGTAAAGGCCTATCTGCTGGATTTGCAGGATCGCATTTGCGCGATGCTGGAGGCCGAGGATGGACAGACCCGCTTCCGCACGGATGAGTGGACGCGTGCCGAAGGTGGCGGTGGCCGTTCCCGTGTGATGGAAAACGGTACGGTGATCGAGAAAGGTGGCGTGCTGTTTTCGCATGTCCATATCGCCCGCATGCCGGCCTCGGCCACGGCGCATCGCCCCGAGCTGGCCGGTTGCAGCGCGCAGGCACTGGGTTTGTCCCTGGTCATTCATCCCCGCAATCCCTACGTGCCAACCTCACATGCCAATGTGCGCCTGTTTGTGGCCGAGCGCGAAGGCGAGCCGCCCATCTGGTGGTTTGGTGGCGGCTTTGATCTCACGCCCTATTACGGCAACGAGGCGGACTGTGTGCATTGGCACACCGTGTCCCGTGACCTGTGCGCACCGTTTGGCGACAAGGTGTACCAGGATTACAAGCGCTGGTGCGATGCCTATTTTTATATCAAGCATCGCAATGAGCCGCGCGGCATCGGTGGCCTGTTTTATGACGACCTGAATGAATGGGGAGCAGAAAAATGTTTTGCCTTCATGCGGGCCGTGGGTGACGGCTATATCGCGGCATACCAGCCAATTCTGGCCCGGCGCAAGGCCATGCCATATGGCGAACGCGAACGTGATTTCCAGTTGTACCGGCGGGGCCGGTATGTGGAATTCAATCTGGTTTATGATCGCGGCACGTTGTTCGGGCTGCAATCCGGCGGCCGCACGGAATCCATCCTGATGTCGTTGCCGAATCTGGTGGCGTGGCGCTATGACTGGGCACCTGAGCCGGGCACGCCGGAAGCGGAGCTTTATGAAAAATATCTGGTGACGCGCGACTGGGTGTAACGTGTGTACTGAGGACTGTGATGAACAAAAAAATGCCGGGCTAACAGCCCGGCATTTTTACGTCAGGGGGTGGCGGCGGCGTCCAGCAATGCCGTGATGATCTGGCGACCATAGAGATCAACCACAAAGGGCACGGACTGCTGGTTGAAATTGGAAAACCGGGGGGCCAGAAAGGACCACTTTGCCCTCAGCTTGAGCATCTTTGGCTGGATCGTGCTTTTGGTGCGTGTCAGTACATCCAGCTTGCCGGAGAAGTCTGCAGCAAGCTTGACCAGGTCCTGGTCGCGGTTGATGCCGGAGTAATTCGAGCCACCCAGCGGGTCGGCACTGTTGCGCAAATAGATGGTCATCATCATCTGCATCTGGCTGGTCAGTTCGTACAAGGCCTTTTGCTGCCGATCGATATCGCGCGGCATGCGCTGATCCAGCAGATGGGCAAATTCCGTGGTGTTGTCTTCGATGGCATATAGCGCCAGCTGATTGATTTCACCATTCTGGTAGGGCTCATGGCTGAGGGTTGCACGCACGGTTTGCCAGCGCTGGTTGAGCGCCGCATCGTTGAGGGCGGGCAGGCCGGCATCGATGGCGGCGATGGCGGCGTTTGCCTTCATGCGGCGTTCGCCTGCTTTTTCCAGGATGGCGTACATGATCATCTGCGTGGCAGCCTGGTAGGCGGTATCACGCAGTGACTGGATCTCGCGAGGCGTGCTCGCAGTTGCGGGCACGGCCAGCATGAGCAGAACGGCAGCAAAGAGATGGGTAATACGCAAGGCAAACTCCATGTGCAGGGCAAGGCGGCATTAACTGATTGGCGCAATCAGAACAAAATGTGGTGCTTGATTAGGGTGGCCGCAACAATAGCCTTTCCCGGGCAGACTGTCTGTGAAGCGCACAGCTTTTGGGGTGTTTCCACGCCGGACTGTGCCCGTTTGCGCAGCAGATCAGCTAAATCAGCACGCATCAGCGGCGGGTCGGTTATCCTGCTTGCCCTACCCTTACGGCAGAGGACTGCGGATGACCGACCATTATTGTGTATTTGGCAACCCGGTGGCGCACAGTAAATCGCCTGTCATTCATGCGGCATTTGCAAAACTTACAGGTCAGGACATGATCTATGCCGCCCGTATGGCGCCGCTTGAGGGCTTTGCCAACAGTCTTGATGCCTTTCTGGCAGAAGGGGGGCGTGGCTGCAATGTGACCGTGCCGTTCAAGGAACAGGCATGGGCGCTGGCCGAGGTACGCTCCCCGCGTGCCGAGAAGGCCGGAGCAGTGAATACCCTGCTGCCGGGCAAGGACGGCCGGCTGTACGGGGATAACACCGACGGCGTGGGTCTGGTGCGCGACCTGAAAAATGCAGGAGTGACGCTGGCGGGCAAGCGTGTGCTGGTGCTGGGGGCTGGCGGTGCCGTGCGTGGTGTGCTGAGCCCGCTGCTGGCGCAGCAGCCGGCACAACTGGTGGTGGCCAACCGCACGGCCGGCAAGGCCGAGGCATTGGCGGCCCTGTTTGCCGATGAAGGCAGCATCAGCGGCACGGGCTTCGAGGGTTTGAGGGGGCAGTCGTTTGATGTGGTCATCAACGGGACCTCGGCCAGTCTGCAGGGGGATCTGCCACCATTGCCGGACGAGGTGCTGGCACCGGGTGCCTTTGCCTATGACATGATGTACGGGGCGCAACCCACGGTCTTCTTGCAGTGGGCCGCAGTGCGCGGTGCACAGACCCGTGATGGTCTGGGCATGCTGGTGGAGCAGGCGGCCGAGGCGTTTTTCATCTGGCGCCATGCGCGGCCGCCAACCGCCACCGTGCTGGCAGAGATGCGTGCCGGCCTGAGCCCTGAGTAATCATCCAGCCGGGCTCCGGTGTCATTCCGGCTCGCGCAGATACTCATCCTTGAGTCTGGCGTAGTTGGCCGCGGTATAGGCGAAGTAGCTGCGCTCTTTCTCGGTGATCGGGCGCACCGCTTTGGCCGGGTTGCCGATATAGACATGGCCCGAGGCCAGTACCTTGCCGGGCGGCACCACGGCACCGGCGCCAAGAATGACCTCGGACTCGATGACGGCGCCATCCATCACCATGGCCTTCATGCCGATCAGCACGCGGTCATGCACCGTGCAGCCGTGCAGGGTGGCCTGATGGCCGATGGTGACGTCATTGCCGATGGTGAGCGGAAAGCCGTCGGGGTTGTAGGTGCTGGCATGGGTGATGTGCAGCACGCTGCCATCCTGTACCGAGACGCGCTCACCGATACGGATGCGGTGCATGTCGCCACGTATGACGGCAAAGGGCCACACCGAGCTGTCGGCCCCCATGACCACATCGCCAATCACCACTGCGGCCGGGTCGACAAAAACACTGTCATGCAATTGTGGCCGGATGCCCTTGTGTGAACGTATGCTGGCCACCATCTCTGTACTCTCCCGACCCTGAACAAGGTCTGCATTCTCACTCCCCGGCCGTGTTTGTGCGAGGGGGTGGCGGCACCAATGAACTGACAATGAACAATCACGGACTCATCACGGAATCATCATGAGCAATCCCCTGCTGGAATCACACGACCTGCCCCCCTTCGACCGTATCCTGCCCGAGCATGTGGCGCCGGCCATTGACACCATCCTGGCGGAAAACCGTGCCGCCATCGCCGTGCTGGCGGCCGCACCGGCCACCTGGGAAGGCGTGCCGGCGGTACTGGAGCAGTTGCAGGACCGGCTCGACCAGGCGTGGTCGCCGGTGTCGCACCTGAATGCCGTGATGAACTCCGAGGCCTGGCGCGAGGCCTACAACAGTACCCTGCCCAAGCTGGCCGCCTATGGCACCGAGCTGGGCCAGAACGACAGCCTCTTCGCTGTGTATGAGGCGCTGGAAAAGAGTCCGGACTTTGCCGGCTTTTCGCAGGCGCAGCAGCAGAGCATCCGGCATGCCCTGCGCGATTTCCGCCTGAGTGGCATCGGTCTGCCGGCCGACAGGAAAAAGCGTTTTGCCGACATCCAGGAAAAATTTGCCGCACTGAATTCGGGCTTTGCCGATCATGTGCTGGATGCCACCCAGGCCTGGGAACTGTGCCTGGAGGATGACAGTCGCCTTGGCGGATTGCCTGATTCGGCGAAGGGCCTGCTGGCCGCGCTGGCACAACAGAAGGAAAAATCCGGCTACCGCATCACGCTGGATTTTCCATCCTATCTGGCGGTGATGACGCACGCGCAGGACCGTGCACTGCGTGAAGCGGTGTACACCGCCTTTGTCACCCGCGCGTCTGATCAGGGACCGCAGGCCGGGCAGTTCGACAACTCGGCGCTGATGGTGGAGATACTGCAGAACCGTCAGGAAACCGCTGCGTTGCTCGGCTATGCCAATTACGCGGAAGTCTCGCTGGTACCAAAGATGGCGGAACATCCGCAGGAGGTCATTACGTTCCTGAGTGATCTGGCCGTGCGCACGCGTCCGGGCGCAGAAAAGGAACTGGCCGAGCTACGCGAGTTTGCGCGCGCCGAACTGGGCATCAGCGACCTGCAGCCCTGGGATGTCACCCATGCCAGCGAAAAACTGAAGGAAAAGAAATATTCGATTTCACAGGAGCAGCTGCGCCCGTATTTCCCGGCCCCGAAAGTCATCAGCGGCATGCTGCGTATTGCCGAGACACTCTACGGTTTGCAGATCCGAGAACGCCATGACTTGCAGCTCTGGCATGACGATGTCACGTATTACGAGATTCATGAAAACGGCGAACTGATCGCCAGCTTCTATCTTGATCCCTATGCCCGTGCCAACAAGCGCGGCGGCGCCTGGATGGCCGATTGCCGCGTGCGTCGCCGTCGTGGCGATGGCTCGTTGCAAAAACCGGTGGCGTTTCTCACCTGTAATTTCAATCCGCCGGTTGAAGGAAAGCCGGCCCTGCTCACGCATGATGAAGTCACCACGCTCTTCCATGAGTTTGGTCACGGCCTGCACCACATGCTGACGCGGATCGAGGTGGCAGCGGTGTCCGGTATCAACGGTGTGGCGTGGGATGCAGTGGAGTTGCCCAGCCAGTTTCATGAAAACTGGTGCTGGGAACCGGAAGCCCTGGAACTGATTTCCGGTCATGTCGAGACCGGTGAACCGCTGCCGGAAGACCTGCTCGACAAGATGCTGGCCGCGAAAAATTTCCAGTCCGGCCTGATGATGCTGCGCCAGCTCGAATTTGCCCTGTTCGACATGGAGCTGCACCAGCGCACAACGTTTGATGCAAATACCGTGCAACAAGTGCTGGATGACGTGCGTGCCCGCGTGGCCGTGCTTGTTCCGCCCGCGTTCAACCGCTTCCAGCACGGCTTCTCGCACATTTTTGCCGGCGGTTATGCGGCCGGCTATTACAGCTACAAATGGGCAGAGGTGCTGTCGGCCGATGCCTTCTCGCGTTTCGAGGAAGAAGGTGTGATGAATCCCGTCACGGGCCACAATTTCCGTGAAACGATTCTGGCACAGGGCGGCAGTCGCCCGGCGCAGGAACTGTTTGCCGAGTTCCGTGGCCGTGCACCGACCGTGGATGCCC
>CAYGBB010000065.1:1576-8809 GCA_964347985.1 uncultured Moraxellaceae bacterium | reverse complement strand
GCAGTGCGGCCGGGCCGCTCAGGCCGCGGTGCGTGAACAGCACGTTTTCGCTGAAAGACTGCTGCTCCGTGCTCAGCACCACATCCACCGCCAGACCGGACAAGCGCTCGGAAACCGGTTTGAAGCTGTCGCTGAACATGAAGGGCACCAGCCCGGCACGCGTGGGCAATACCCGCAGGCCGAATTGCCGGGCGATGTCATAACCAATGCCGCTGGCGCCCATGGTGGGAATGGACAGGCCACCGGTGGCCACTACCAGTGAATGCGCCGAAAATTCGCCCTTGCTGGTGTGCAGGCTGAAGCGTGAGTCCGAGCCGCTGGCAACCGCGCCCTTTTTCGCCAACGGCGTGACGGCATTTATTTCACAATGGGTCTGTATCCTGACCTTCGCCTTGTCACACTCCGCCACCAGCATGTCGAGGATGTCCTTGGCGGAATCATCGCAGAACAGCTGCCCGTGCTTGCGCTCGTGGTAGGGAATGCGGTGTTTCTCCACCAGCGCAATGAAATCCCACTGCGTATAGCGATCCAGCGCTGAGATACAGAAATGCGGATTGGCGGAAAGAAAGTTACCGGGTTCGACAAAAAGATTGGTGAAGTTGCATCGCCCGCCCCCGGACATGAGGATTTTCTTGCCGATCTTGTTGCTGGCATCCAGCACCAGCACACTGCGTCCGCGTTGACCGGCCGTGAGTGCACACATCAGACCTGAGGCGCCACCGCCGATAATGATGACGTCGTAATGGGTCAAGAAGGTTCGCTCGGAAATGGGAAGAAGGATTGCCAGGAGAGGGGCTGTCCTGGCCGGCAGGGATCCGACAGCCGTTAATTATAAAGGGGCCGCTGGTGCGATTGCCACGCGAGCGACCTGCATCAAGGCAGAACCTCCGACAAAGTGCTAGCTTAACAACTGGCAAATTGCCCCATGGAGACAGTCATGCCCACCTCTGCGCCTTTGTTGCACCCGCTGCGACCACGAATGCGACCACCCATCATTCAGGCCGGGCTACTGGCCCTGGTGATGGCCGCCAGCTCCGCCATTGCAGTTGCAGGCTCCCCGGCATCCGGCCATGAAGGACACCACCTCCCCCCGTCGGGCCTGATGCTGAACGGCGAGGCGCGCTGGAGCACTGATACCGCCCTGCGCATCGGCATGAACGGTATCCGGGAGGCCGTGGTCAGCACGCTGCATGGCGTGGGTGAGCGCCCAATGACGGCGCAGGAAGCCTCCGTCCTGGCCGATACCATCCAGAACCAGGTCAGCTACATGATCGCCAACTGCAAGCTGACGCCACAGGCGGATGGCGTGCTGCATGTCCTGCTGGGGCAGTTACTGGAGGGGGCGGCAGCACTCAAGCAGAATCCTGCCGATGCCACCGCGCTGCATACCATCATCGGTGCACTGAAAAACTATCCGGTTTACTTTGATCACCCGGACTGGAAACCCGTGACGGCGCCCGAGCCGCTGCCCTGAGCTGAATGACCGAACCGACTCACTGCGCGAGCCTGCTCATGAACCCACTGGATCTCTCGCGCCAGTCCAGCGCGAGCTTTTATCATCTGACTGACATCTCGCTGGAAGGCTGCGCCTGTCAGGGGCTGGCCTGTTTTGCGGCGCGCGCAGACAACCCGCCACGCTGGCAACAGGCACGGGCAACTGCACCCGCCATTTATTGCCTCGGCCACTGTTACCAGGGGCCCGCTGCGTTTGGCGACGATGCGGATGTCATCAGCGCCGTGCATGCACGCGAAACGGTGCTGCTGGGCAACATCGTGCAGGGCGGTGCACGCGACATTGCCACTTACCGCGAACGCGGCGGTGGCGCCGCAATGCGACTGGCGCTGGCCTCTTATCCCGGCAAGGTGATTACGGAGATTGAGGCATCAGGCCTGCGTGGCCGTGGCGGTGCCGGCTTCCCCGCGAGCAAAAAATGGCGGGCCGTCGCCACTGCCTCCGCGCCCCGGAAATATCTGGTGGTCAATGCCGACGAAGGTGATCCGGGCAGCTTCAGTGACCGACTGCTGATGGAGCATGATCCCTTCCGCCTGATCGAGGCCTGTGTGATTGCAGCGCATGCAACCGGCGCCTCGCAAGGCATCATTTATCTGCGCAAGGAGTACCCGGCAGCTCATGCCGTCCTTGAGACTGCGCTGGCACAGGCACGAGAGTGTGGCTGGCTGGGCTGTGGCATTCTGGGCAGCACACTGGATTTCGACCTGAGTGTGCACATCGGACAGGGCAGCTATGTCTGTGGCGAGGAAACCGCGCTGCTGAATTCACTGGAAGGGCGTCGCCCCGAAGTGCGCCTGCGCCCGCCACAAATTACGGAACATGGGCTGCATGGCAAGCCGACACTGGTCAACAATGTCGAAACCCTGTGCAGTGTGCCGTGGATCATTGTGAACGGCGGCACTCGCTATGCTGCCATGGGTACAGGCAACAGCCGTGGCACCAAGTTGCTCTCGCTCAATTCGCTGTTCAATCGTCCGGGGCTGTATGAAGTCGAGTTCGGCATTTCGCTGCGCGAGATCGTTGAGGAACTGGGTGGTGGGCTGCGCCGCGGCCAACTCAAGGGCGTGATGATTGGCGGCCCCCTTGCCGGTGTCATTCCACCGGCACTGCTGGACACGCCACTGGGTTATGAAGAGCTGCAAGACATCGGTGCTGCCGTTGGCCATGGCGGCGTGATTGCCTTTGCCGATGACACCACCATTGCCGAAATCATTGCTGAAGTGTTTCGTTTCGGATCACAGGAAAGTTGTGGCAAATGCACGCCTTGTCATCTTGGCAGTCCCGAGCTGGCACACAGTTTCAGTGCCGTGCTTGCTGGCCAGAAGATGCCGGCATCCCGCTGGTGTGCCCTGATTGATGCACTGGAGGCTACCAGCCTGTGCGGCCACGGGCGCGGCCTGGCAGAGTTTGCCCGTGCCATTGAACGGCATTACCCGGAGGAGCTCGCACAATGCTTCGCATAACCATTGATGGCGAGCGGCACGAGTTCCCGGAAAACACGTTGCTGCTGCGCGCCCTGCACGACACCGGCCACGATGTCCCGCATCTTTGCCATGATGATCGCCTGCAACCGTATGGCGCCTGCCGCCTGTGCATGGTGGAGGTAGAGGGAAATTCACGTCCGGTGGCGAGCTGTTCCACCCACGTGACCGACGGCATGGTGATTCGCACCGACACGCCGGCGCTGAAAAACCTGCGCACGACCAATCTGTCCCTGATCGCGACACATTACCCTGCCAACGTTGTCCAGCACGACCCCGCACATGCTTTTCACCAGCTGCTCGCCGAGCATGACGTAAGTGCTGGCGACAGGCCATGTGCCACGGTTTTTTCTGATGACAGCCACCCTTATCTTGGCGTCGACATGGACCGCTGCATTCACTGTGACCGCTGTGTGCGCATCTGTGATGAAGTGCAGGGCCAGTTTGTCTGGCAAACCTGGGGACGCGGCGAACACACCCATGTCGCTCCCAACGATGGCAAATCGCTACTGGACAGCGGCTGCGTCTCCTGTGGGGCCTGTGTCGACAGCTGCCCGAGTGGCGCCCTGTTCGACAAACGCGCCGAACCCGCTGAACAGTGGACGCGCTCGACCTGCGTGTATTGTGGTGTCGGCTGCCAGCTGGATGTCGGCAGCCGTGAAGGTCGTGTGGTCGCCATTCGCCCCGCCCCCGACAGCCCGGTCAACCGCGGTCACTTGTGCGTAAAAGGCCGCTATGCCTTTGAATTCAATCATGCTCCGGATCGGGTGACCGCTCCGATGCTGCGCGAGGGCAATGCCTGGCGCACGGTGAGCTGGGAACAAGCACTGGAACATATTGCTGGCAAACTGAACGCCATCATTGCCAGTGACGGCCCCGATGCCATCGGTGTACTGGGCTCTGCCCGCGCCACCAATGAAGACAATTATCTGGCGCAGAAATTCGCGCGCGTGGTGATCGGCAGCAACAATGTCGATTGCTGTGCCCGCGTCTGTCACACCCCCAGCGCCAAGGCGCTCAAGACCATGCTGGGTACCGGTGCCGCCACCAATTCATTCGACGATATCGAACGTGCCAGTGCCTTCCTCATCTGTGGTGCCAACCCGACCGAAAATCACCCCATTGTTGGCGCCCGCATCAAGCAGGCGGTGCGCAAGGGCGCAAAGCTGATCGTGGTGGACCCGCGCCGCATCGAGCTGGCTGATTACGCCGATCTCTGGCTGCCGGTGCGCCCCGGCCACAATGTCGAACTGTTCAATGCCATGGCAGCCACCATCATTGAAGAAGGGCTGGTGGATACGGGTTTTCTCGAGACACGTGTGGATGGCTTTGATACATATCGCGCACTGGTCGCGAATTATTCGCCGGAAGCAGTGGCGACATCGTGCGGCGTTGCTGCCGGGGATATCCGTGCCGCCGCGCGCATGTATGCCAGCAGCAAACCTGCCATGTGTTTTCACGGCCTCGGCATGACCGAGCATGTGCAGGGCACCGAAGGCGTGATGACGCTGATCAACCTGGCCCTGCTCACCGGCAACCTCGGCAAGCCCGGCAGCGGCATCAATCCCCTGCGCGGCCAGAACAATGTGCAGGGCTCGGCACAAATGGGCTGTGACCCCGCCTCACTGACCGGCTCACAGGACATCGGCAATGCCAGTGTACGCCAGCGTTTTGAAACACAATGGGGCGCGCCCATTCCGCAGCGCAAGGGAATGGACCTGCTCGCCATGATGGATGCGGCCGCCGAAGGCAAGCTCAAGGCGCTATGGGCCTTCGGCTATGACATTTCCCTCTCGCTCGCCAACAAGCATCTCACCGACGCTGCCCTGCAGAAAATTGATCTGGTGATCGTGCAGGATCTTTTTTTCAATGAAACCGCCCGCCTGCATGGCACGGTTTTTTTACCGGCCGCCAGCGTGTTTGAACGTGATGGCACCTTCATGAATTCGGACCGGCGCGTACAGCGCGTGCGTGCTGCCGTGCCGCCGCCCGGCGAGGCAAAGCCGGACTGGTGGATCATCCAGCAACTGGCCGCGCGCATGGGGCATCCGCAGGGGTTTTCTTTCAACACTGCAGAAGCCATCTGGGACGAGATTCGTGCCGTCTGGCCTGCCGGCGCCGGCCTCAGCTATGCGCGACTGGAGCACGAAAGCATCAACTGGCCCTGCCCGGATGTAAGCCATCCCGGCACACCCATCCTGCATCGTGAAAAATTCGCTGCCAGTGAACGCGCCACACTGGCCTGCATCCCGTTTGTGGCAACACCCGAACAATGTGATGCCGATCATCCCTTGCTGCTGACCACGGGCCGCACGCTGTATCACTTCAACGCCGGCACCATGACGTATCGCACACCGAATCGTGAACTGCGCCCGAGCGACACCCTGGACATGGCGCCGGTCGATGCCGAGCGTTATGGCATTGCCAACGGCGACACCGTGCGCATTCGCAGCCGCTATGGCGCCGCAGAGTTACCCCTGCGGATCAGTGATCGCATCAAACCGGGTGAATTGTTTTGCTCGTTCCACCTGCCCGAACTGCTGGTGAACCAGCTGACCTCGAATGAGCGCGACCGTATGGTGCATGCACCGGAGTACAAGGTGACGGCCGTACAGCTCGAGAAGGTCACCGCCATCGCGTTGCCCGGCCAGCACGACAGCAAGGCCGCACCACTTACCTGCGACGACTGATTACCACCCCGCCCCACATCACCTTGCGATCACCAGGCCCCTCGCGAATCTCCGAGCTCTGGGCACGCAGTGTGTAGGAAAAGCGCCAGCCATTGGCAAAGGCATGCGTGTATCCCAGCCAGGCCTCGGCCACCAGCGGCCGCAGCTCGTCGGCGGCAAAGGTCTGCTGGCTGTCCCGGAACTGGCCTTGCAGGAAAACGTTGTATGCCCGGGCATGAAGGGCGGCACCGGCCCACCCGTAGTGTTCGGCACTGCCATCAATGAAGGGCACCGATTTCTCGGCATAGTCGGTAATTTGCGGGTTATAACTCCACCACGGCGAATCCAGACTGCCGACACGGCTACTGATGCCAACGGTCAGTTGTGACAGGTAGCCGACACTCGCCCGCCAGCTTCCCGTTATTTCGGCCTGGGAACCACTGACCTTGCCATGCCAGTGGCGCGTGGTCCTGGCCACGCTGTAGCGACCGGTCAGCTCGCCTCCGTCACTGATCTGGTTTTCCCATCCGACGGGCTTTCTCAGACCGATGGAGCGATGCATGGCCACCTGAAAATCTTCCATAAAGGAGGCACCGACCACCCCGACAGAAAGTGTGGTCAGCAGGGCGACTTCTCTCTGCTCATCAATATCGGCGCCGGTATTGGCGATGTACAAGAGGTTGGCATAGGGGCGATCCCCGACCTGTTCACGCCGTACGTGCAACTCCTGCGGCGTAAACACAATCAGTCCGTATTCAATACTGTGGCGGGCCAGATGGTCCGACGTCAGCCCCAGGACCTGCCCCAGGACCTGCCGTGGCCGCTCCAGTGACATCGGCACCGTCTGTGCCCGGCGTCCGGCGATGGTCAGCGACATGCCCCCGGTGTAGTCCCGGTCCTGCGCCGCCCCTGGAAACAACAAGTCATTATCCAGTGCAAATGCCCAGCCGGTATCCCAGGGCTCGGCGGACGGCTGGAGCAAATCACCGGCACAAACCACTGGCGGAGCGAACACTGTCGCCAGCAACACACTCGCTGCACCCGCTCGTAGCCTGTTCATACCTCATTACTATAGACCGCCATTTTGCCCGCACGGCAATGCCGCACCGGATGGCGGTGCAAGGCGGAACAGGGGATGCAGGGTGGTCTTCCCGGACGGTGCCGCCCGGGCAAGACCTGGGCTCAGGCGGGGCGCTTGAGGGTCTTCACACCGGCCGCCGTGGCCACCAGCAGCACATCCGCCGGACGCAGGGCGAAGAGGCCGTTGGTAACGACACCGGTAATGTTATTGATGCGTTCTTCCATCTGGCGCGGCACCGGCATGGGCAGGTTCCACACGTCGATGATGACGTTGCCGTTGTCCGTCACCACGCCTTCGCGATAGACGGGATTGCCTCCCAGCTTCACCATTTCACGGGCGACATAGGAGCGTGCCATCGGGATCACCTCGATGGGCAGGGGAAACCGGCCGAGCTGGTCGACCTGCTTGCTGGCATCGCAGATGCAGACAAACTTCTTCGCCACTGCCGCCACGATCTTCTCGCGGGTCAGCGCTGCGCCGCCCCCCTTG
>CAYGBB010000065.1:0-1566 GCA_964347985.1 uncultured Moraxellaceae bacterium | reverse complement strand
TCCAGTGCGGCATTCTCCTCGTCGGCACCATCCACATAAACGCTGATGCCGCTGACACTGTTGAGCTCCAGCACATCAATACCGATCTGGCGCAACCGGTCTGCCGTCGCCTGCGAGCTGGCCACCGCGCCGGGAATGTCGCCCCTGATCCGCGCCAGGCCGTCGATGAAGAAGTTGGCTGTGGAGCCCGTGCCCACCCCCAGAATCTCACCGGGCTCAACATAGGCCAATGCGGCTTCGGCAACGGCTTTCTTGAGGTCATCCTGATTCATGGGAAAAGCTCCGGGCAGTGGTGGCATGAAAGCCGTAATTATACGCCTTGTTTGCCGGAGCAGCGTCAGCCACAAGTGGCAGGCGCCGCCCAAAACCCATGGTCGCAGCCGCTCCTACAGTTTCAGGGCCGCTTGCTGGTAACATGACCGCTTGTCCTGAAGGTCCGCCCCCATGCCCGAAAGCACTTCACTGCAAACCTACGTCAAGAAAATCCTGCGTGCCCGCGTCTACGATGTCGCCATCGAATCGCCGCTGGATGATGCCCGGGCGCTGTCGCGGCGCCTGAAAAACCGCGTCCTGCTCAAGCGCGAGGATCTGCAGCCGGTGTTTTCGTTCAAGCTGCGCGGCGCCTACAACAAGATGGCGCAGCTGACGAAAGAAGAGCAGCAGCGTGGCGTGATCTGTGCCTCGGCCGGCAACCATGCCCAGGGCGTGGCACTGGCCGCGCGTGAGCTGGGCATTCGCGGCACCATCGTGATGCCGCAGACCACGCCGGACATCAAGGTGAATGCCGTGAAAAGCCTTGGCGGCCATGTCGTGCTGGCCGGCGATTCCTACGATGAAGCCTATGCCCATGCCGTGAAGCTGACCGAAGAAAAGGGCTATACCTTCGTTCACCCCTACGACGATCCGGAAGTGATTGCCGGCCAGGGCACCATCGCCATGGAAATCCTGCGACAGCACACCGGCCATATTGACGCGATTTTTGTGCCGGTGGGTGGCGGTGGCATTGCCGCCGGCATCGTCGCCTACGTGAAATATGTGCGCCCGGAAACCAAGGTCATTGCCGTGGAGCCGGAGGATGCTGCCTGCCTCGCCGCCGCCATGAAGGCCGGCAAGCGCGTGAAGCTGGACCATGTCGGGCTGTTTGCCGATGGCGTGGCGGTGTCACAGATTGGTGCCGAAACCTTCAAGGTGCTCAAGCATCACATCGACGAAGTGATCACCGCCAGCACCGATGAAATGTGCGCCGCCATCAAGGATATTTTTGACGACACCCGTTCGATTGCCGAACCGGCAGGCGCACTGGCACTGGCCGGCCTTAAAAAATATGTCGCCCGGGAAAAATGCGAAGGCCTCACGCTGATTGCGATTGATTCCGGCGCCAACATGAATTTCGACCGCCTGCGCCATATTTCCGAGCGCACCGAGCTCGGCGAAAAACGCGAAGGAATTCTTGCGGTGACCCTGCCGGAGAAACCCGGCGCCTTCAAGGCGTTCTGCCAGACGCTGGGCAAGCGCGACATCACCGAATTCAATTACCCCTATGCCGATGCCCGTGAAGCCCATGTG
>CAYGBB010000064.1:0-8921 GCA_964347985.1 uncultured Moraxellaceae bacterium | reverse complement strand
TGCCACCAACCGTTTTTTCCGGGTGGATTATCTCAAGATCAACCAGCACCCGATGGCCGTTATTCCGTCGTTTGCCGGTGAGCGTACTGTTGATGAGCTGGTGATGAACAATTATCAGCGTGAAGTGCTGGTGAAGGCGGAAGGCATTGAACGCAACGAGGTAAAGCTCTCCGAGTTTGTGGACAGCGGGCGTGGCGATGCCATGTTCAGTGTCGTCAGCCTGGAAATGAAGCCGGAACTGCTGCCGCCGGGTGTCATGGCCAAAAGCTATTATTACGGTTTTCTGGTGTTTACCCGTGGCGACTTTGTGTTTGTGCTGCAGCACCGGGCCGACGCTTACCAGCCGGACAAGCTGAAGCTGCTGCTCTCCGCCCTTCGCCAGGACATGCTCGTGCCTGGTGCGCCACGTCCGGTGAATACCACCGAGACCGACGAGCAGAATTGCGGCTGATGGCCATTTGCCAGCCCCTTGCTCCTGATGCCAGGGCCTTGCTGGAGTCAGAAGCGCGCACCCAGCTTGCCCTGCATCAACTGGATGGCTGGCAGCTTCTGCCTGAGGGCGCCGGCTGGCGCCTTCTCAAAACCTATGCCACGGCCAATTTTGTCCAGGCGCTGGCGCTGGCACAGCGCGTTGGCTGGCTGGCTGAGCGCGAGAACCACCATCCCGAGCTGACAGTGGCCTGGGGGCGTTGCACCGTGATCTGGTGGACGACCAGGCTGAATGGCCTGCATGAGAACGATTTCCGCATGGCCGCAGCCACGGATGAGCTTCTTTTCAGTGGCCGGGATTTGTCCTGACCTGACTCTGTCGCTACACTGCCTCTTTTAGACTAACTGGTCACGAGAGGCTGACATGTCCGCATTCGATACCCTGCCCGTGGCTCCGGCCGTTCCCATGGCGCCTGCACCCTGGCAGCTCCGGGGGAAGGGCTACATTCTGGCCATTCGCCTGCCTGATACTTTTCTGGACAACGAGTCCTTCATCCCGGACAGCCTGAGGCCGAGCCGTCGAGGTCGTCTGGCCTATGTCATGTTTGTGGACTATGAGCGCTCGGATGCGGGCCCCTATCACGAGCTGCTGTATATCCCGGGCAGTTTTGCCTTTGGTAACCAGCGCCGGCTGTCGATCAGCAAGATTTATGTGTCGACCTGGGATTCAGTGGTCAATGGTCACGAGAACTGGGGGATTCCCAAGGAACGCTGTGACTTCCGGGTGACCTATGGGGCGGATGGTGTGGATGACATCCAGCTGTTGCGGGATGGCGAGGTCATTGCCGAGCTGTCATTCAGGTCGCGTTTCTTCGGGATCCCCTTTGACAGCAAGCTGGTTCCCGCCAAGTGGCGCACGCTGGCACAGCATTTCAACGGCCGTGAATTTACCTATATTCCTGTGGCGAAAGGCCATGTAAAGCTGGCCTCGCTGCTGAGTTCCTGTTTCGATAGCCGGTATTTCCCGGATATCAGTCAGGGCAAGGTGGTGGCCTGCATGAAGGTCACGGACTTTGACATGACGTTTCCGGTGGCCACCATCCGGTTCTTGCAATAAGTTCCTTGCGCAATGCCTGCGCACAATAAAAAGCCTGACTGATTCCAACATCAGTCAGGCTTTTTATTGTCGGTGACAATTGCATCACTCTGGAAGTGTTTGCGGAATGTCGTGATCCAGATCCGGAATCAGTTTTTTAGAAATCAGGACATCGGGAATCCGTTGACGGATTCTGGCATGCACGTCTGGCAGTTCGGCCCAGTGCAGACCGGGGTACATGTGATGCGCGGTGTGGTAACCGAGGTTCCATGACGTGAGGTTGTAGAGCGGGTGTTCGACATTGCGTGAAGCGAGCAAATGATCGGTGGTGGAAAGGCCCGAGTGTTGCTGGTAGGTGTTGTCGAGCAGGACGATCAGCATGATGACCATGGGGGCGACAAACACGATCAGGGCATTGAGCGGGTTGATCAGCACGAAGGCGAGCAGGACCACATTGCTGATCACAAACCAGCGTTTGAAGCGGGCAAACAGCACCGGGTGACGAGGACCGATCTTCCAGATTTCCGGATAAATCATGAACGCATTGTAGAGGTCGTACTTCACGCGGTTCATGGTGCGGCCATCCGGCTCCTGCCAGCGGGACGGATCACGGCTCTGGTCCAGATAATCCCCGTGATGGCCAATATTGTGGTGAATCGTCCAGGAGTAAGGGCTGGTGCCGGTTTGCAGGTGCATCACGGTTTCAATCAGGCGATTGGCCCAGGGCAGGGTGAATATGTTGACGTGGTGGTGATTGTGGCAAACGGCTCCACAGGACACCTGCACCACCATGAGCAGGGCAACAATCCCTGCCAGCTGCAAAGGGTCGGAGATGGCAAAAAAAGCCAGGAGCTGGATCGCAAATACGCCGAAAACAAGAGCGGCGGCGGGGATGTCTTGTCGGTGACGAAAAAGTGGCATGGTGTCTGTAGTCGGGTCAGGTTTCAGGGGAACTACTTGTTTTTGTTCCTGTTGTTATTTTCCTGAGGGACGTGACGGATTAATGGGTCACGCCACGGCCATGATGCGGTAGCTGATCATGCAGATGATCAGCATCAGGCCGACCCAGACTCGGCTGGGCTCGGGTAGTATACGGTGGCGGGGCAGGTGCGGGCAGCCCCGGAGGAAAATCAGTACGGCAGGATGCTTTTTCCCGGTCAGGCAGTCAGCGGAGAGGGTGGTAATGAGGGCAACATCGTTCAAATGGCGTATCAATCTGTATCCCCCTTTTCTGGGGGGCGGCATCAGGGTTGAGCATATCAGTGCGGATTATCGGGAGGTCGATGTGTCTTTGGCCTTGCGCTGGTACAACCGCAATTATGTCGGGACCCAGTTCGGGGGCAGCCTTTATGCCATGACCGATCCTTTTTACATGCTCATGCTGATGAATGTGCTGGGCCGTGATTACATTGTATGGGATCAGGCCGCGAAGATTGATTTTGTCAGCCCCGGCAAAGGCAGGGTATGGGCACGTTTCCGGTTGACCCGGGAGGAGATCGACCGGGTGAAGGCGGAGGCGGAGAGTGGTGCGCCGCTACGTCCGGTATATGTGGTCGAGATTCATGACGAGCAGGATGTGCTGGTGGCTCGCGTGGAAAAAACCCTCTATATCCGCAAGAAAAAACCGAAAGCCGTTTGACGTGTTCAGGGACTGGCAGGGGATGCTGCCAGTCCTTTCACCAGGCTGCGCATGAAGGCAATCATTTCAGCAGTATTGGCCTTGAAGTTGGGGTCGACACTGGTCTTCACGATGACGGTACGGGTTTTCTCATCCACGAAAATGGTCTGGCCCCACACGCCATTGGCAAAGAATTCCTGATCCGGATTTTTCGGCACCCACCAGTGGTAGCCGTAACCGCGCTCGGGATAACCATGCCCGGCGGTGAGCCAGGGTTCGGGGCGTTTGGTGGCTTCGCGCACCCAGTCGGCGGGCAATAGCTGCTGACCATTCCACTGACCCTGCTGCAGATAGAGCTGCCCCAGCTTGGCATAGTCGCGCAGGGTGATGTTCAGGCAGCAGTAGCCCAGTTCGTTGCCATGAAAATCGGTATTCCAGAAGCCCTTGTCCTGCATGCCCAGCGGCTCCCAGAGTTTTTGCTGCGCATAGCCGGTGATGGACTTGCCGGTGGCGCGACGCAAGACCCATGACAGGATCTGCGTGTCCATGCTCTTGTAGTGGAAGCGGGTGCCGGGGGCATCCTCGGCGGGATAGTTTGCGGCCGCATCGTTGATCGATTGATTGAAAATGAAGGTCTTGTAGAAAATCTTCTGGATGTCTGAAAAGCGGTTGTCGTAGGTTTCGTCGAATTTTACGCCGCTGGCCATGCGCAGCAGGTCCCGGATGCGGGCCTTGCCATAGGCCTTGCCCTGCAGTTCCGGCACATACGTTTCTGCGGTGTCATCCAGCGAGCGGATGGTGCCTTCCTTGAGGGCAATCGCCACCAGCGTGGCCACCACGCTCTTGGCCATGGACCAGGAGGTAAGCGTTGACGTGTCGGTGGCGCCACGGCGGTACTGTTCGTGTATCACCTTGCCATCGCGCAGGATGAGCAGGCCGGTCGAGCTGGTTTTTTCGAGAAAGGCGTCGGCCAGCCGGTGATTGCCTTCAAAGACATACGTGGCGGGCAAAGTGAGTGCTTTTTCTGCACGGGGAAACACAAAAGGGGCGGTGCTGGCCGTGAGCGGCTTGGAGGGAAACAGTCGTTCCATGTGCTGGAAGTTCTGCACGCGCTGGCTTTTCCAGAACAGCTGGTTCATCTGCCAGGGTGACCATGGCGACCAGGGACGGGTGATGAACAGGGTCAAGCCGACCAGTATAAGGACGGCAAGGGCGGTCAGGGCATGTCGCAGGCGCATGGCGGGTTCAGTGTGGTGGGCATCCGTCGAGTAAAATGATGTCAGCAAACAGGGTCAAGGGCATAATCCGCGCAACGGCACTTCTGTCACAGCTTTCCCGAGAGTCCCATGGCCTATCGCATCATTCCGGTAACCCCTTTTGAGCAGAACTGCACCCTGATCTGGTGTGATGAAACGAAGGAGGCGGCGGTGGTGGACCCGGGCGGTGATCTGGACCGTATCCGTGCGGCCGTGGCAGCAGCCGGCGTGACGCTGAAGCAGATCCTGCTGACCCATGCCCATATTGATCATGCCGGCGGTGTGGCTGAACTGTCCGAGGCCGCGGGGCTGCCGATCGTGGGGCCCCATGAGGGCGACCTGTTCTGGATTGAGGGCCTGGCCGAGCAATCGCGCCGTTTCGGTTTCACGCCATCCCGGCCGTTTGTGCCAACCCGCTGGCTGCATCAGGGCGATACCGTGCCGGTGGGCAAGCTCACGCTGGAAGTGCGCCATTGTCCGGGGCACACGCCGGGCCATGTGATCTTCTTTGAGCCGAAGTCGCGGCTGGCGATTGTGGGCGATGTGCTGTTTGCCGGGTCGATCGGCCGTACCGACTTTCCCGGGGGGGATTTCCAGACGCTGATCGACTCCATCCGCGAGCAACTGTTCACGCTGGGTGATGATGTGCAGTTCATTCCGGGCCATGGTCCGATGTCGACCATGGGCAAGGAGCGGGCAACCAACCCCTTTGTGGCGGACCACCGTTTCGGCTGAGCCTTGCCGCCGCGCTGGCGCTTCGTCCGGTCAATCTGCCTTGTGCCGCCTGGTACTGGTCAGTCACTGAGTGTCTGGGGCATCTTCGAGGACTCATTAACTCCAGGAAGATGCTTGCCATGACTGTCACCTTTTCTCCTGATCAGGCGCCGCGCCAGATTCTCGTTACTGGCGGTGCCGGCTTCATTGGCTCCAATGTCGTCAAGGTGATTCGCCGCCGCTATCCCGACGCGAAAGTGCGCGTGCTGCATCTGCCCAAGGAGAACCTGCTGAATCTTCGTGATGTCGACGGCATTGAACTGATGCCGGGAGACCTGCTCAATCCGCTGGATGTGGGCCGGGCGGTGCAAGGCTGTGATGTGGTGTTTCATCTGGCCGCCATCTATGCACTCTGGTTGCCCGACATGTCGCTGATGGATCGTGTGAATGTGGATGGCTCACGGCTGGTGCTGGAGGAGTGCGTGAAGCAGGGCGTGCAACGCGTGGTCTATACCAGCTCGTTTGCCGTGTTTGCCGGACAGGGGCTGGATACGGCCTGTACCGAGCGTTCGTCGTTTGCCTTGTCCGAGTCGCATTACAGTCGCACCAAGTACGAGTCGCACAAACTGGCCGAGAGTTATGCCCGCAAGGGGCTGGATGTGGTCATCGTTTGTCCGGCCTGCCCGGTGGGGCCTGGTGATGTCGGCCCGACGCCGACCGGCAAGATCATCACGGAAATGTTCAAGACGCCGGTAGCCCTGGCGCTGCGTACCGAGGCCAATTACATCGACGTACGCGACTGTGCCATGGGCCATGTGCTGGCCCTGGAAAAAGGACGGACCGGCGAGAGTTATATCCTCGGGGGCGAGAACTTCACGCATGAAGACATTGTGCGTCGCTGCATGCGGCTGACCGGCCTCAAGCGCCGCCTGTTTGTATTGCCACCCGATGCCTTGAAGCCGGCCGCCGTGCTGGCAACGCTGCTGGCGAATATCACCAAAAAAGCGCCCTTCACCACCCCGGTGGAAATCGAGGTCACCAAAAAAGGTTTGATCGGTGATGCGACAAAGGCGCGTCGGGAGCTCGGGCTTACCGTTCGCCCGATCGAGGAGACCCTGCAGGACGCGATTGTCTGGTTTGTGCAGCATGGCTATATCGCGGATCGTGCGGTGACGGCGCAAATGGGCGGGATGGCTATCTCTCCGGTCTGAATTGCCCGGTTCGGGAGTGTGTCCTGCAGTTTGTACCTGAATCTCCTGCGCCTGTCGGGAAGCACCCGTTTCCCGCTTTGTACACTGGCTTGGTGATCTAGGCTGAAACAGTGTTCCGGGATGGACAGGCAGTAGGGTGAGCAGTAATGGCAGGGATTGAAGACCGGGCAGACGTGGTCTCGCATGATCGTGAGGTGGCGGAGATTGAGCGGCTTCGTGAGGAGCGCAGTCTGCTGCTGGATTTCGGGCCGACACTGGAGCCGGTCTACCGTCTGGACCATCAGCAGCGGTCGGTGGCGGCATTTCGTTACGGATCAGTGCTGGTGCTGGCGCTTTATATCCTGCTCAGTACTGGCATCTATGTGTTTATGCCGGACAGTGATACCAGGGGCTGGTTGGGAATATATGGCTGGATTGGCGGCATCATTCTGGTCATGGGAGTCTGTTCCCATATCCGTTTCCTGGCCCCCTGGTTCTATATCTACATGGGCCTTGGCAGCTTTGCAGCGGTAACGCTGTCCGTGGCGGTGACAGGGGTGGTCAAGGACCCTGTGGCGGGGCAGTTGACCCAGGCGGCCATCATGTATGCCCTGGTCATCATTTACAGTGTGGTGGGGTTGCGCTTTCCGCACGCCATGCTGGCCGGGTGGCTGGGGGGGCTGGCCGGGACGATTCTGGCCGAAAGGCTGGGTGGTGGCGTTAGCTGGGAGCTGCTGCACCGCACGTACACCGGCGGCAACCTGCTGGGCATGTTCATGGCCTATTACTCGGAACGACGTGATCGGGAGATGTTCCTGCAGGCACGGTTGCTGCAGATTGCGCAATGGCGAACCCAGCGTTTTGCGCAGGAGCTCGACAAGCTTTCACGCGAGGATGCGCTGACCGGGCTCGCCAACCGCCGTCATTTTGACGAGTCGCTGGAACTGGAGTGGCGTCGTGCGGGCCGTCAGAAAAGCTCGCTGGCCATCCTCATGGTCGATGTGGACAACTTCAAGCATTACAACGACCGCCTGGGCCACCCGGAAGGAGATCGCTGCCTGCGGCGGATTGCCAACTTGCTCGCCACCCATGCCCGACGCCCTGGTGAGCTGGCGGCCCGCTATGGCGGTGAGGAGTTTGTACTGGTGTTTCCCGACACCGACCATCAGCAGGCGGTGCAAATCGCCGAAAGCGTGATCAACGATGTGCGGCAGGCGCATCTCCCGCAACCGGAGGGGCTGGAGCGGCCTTTTGTGAGTATCAGCATCGGGGTGTCGGCCGTGGTGCCATCCGAGCGGCTGACGCCCTCCCGCCTGATTGTGGCTGCCGATGAAGCGTTGTACGAGGTCAAGCGCGGCGGGCGCAATGGCTGGTGGTTCCTGTCGCCCGACGCTCACAAGGGAGCGGAGGTTCCCATCAAGAATGGAACCTGGGTGATGTAGCGGCTCCTGTCACCTCATCGGTTGTTACCACATCAGATCGTCCGGGATCTGGTAGGCCGCGTAGGGGTCATCTTCGTCGGTTGCCGAGGTGGTTCGGGTATTCAGCAGCACGATGGCATTTTCGTCGCGCGTGCGGATTTTCTCGGCGACTACCGTGGGCACCAGTTCGTGGCCTTCTTCCGTGCGCACAATGGCAATCTGGCCCCTGGCCAGTTGTTCCTGCTGCGCCGCGTTCACGTAGAGTTTCTTGATCTTCTTGTCGTCCGTGAACTGGTAGGCGATATCGCCCCCTTTGCGGTCGATGCGGTGCGCGTCGATCAGCTGGCGGATCTGGGCTGTCACGGCGCGCTGGGCGAGTTCGTCGTCGCGGGCACGGTTGAGGGCGCGATCACGTTCTGCTTTTTCCGCCAGGGCCTGCTGCGCCAGCTTGTGTGCATTTTCGGCGTTGGGATCCTTCGCTTCCTGACGCTTCTCGTGCACCGCCTTGCGCGCTTTTTTTGCATCGGCCAGGCCGGCTTTCATGAGCTGGTCTTTGAGTGACATATCGTTGCCTTCAGGATGATTGTCTGGAGTTGTCGACCGTGCGCAAACCGGCATTCTCGATGGTGATCAGCCGGTTTTTGTAGAGCGAGCCTATCCCCTGCTTGAACACTTTCTTGCTGACACCAAACAGTTTGTAGATGGCCTCGGGCGGGCTCTTGTCGGTGACGGCCATGAAGCCGCCATGACTGTTGATCCTGTCGAGCACGCCCTGTGCGGCTGTATCAATCTTGCCGGGGCCCGGTGCGGTGAGTGCAATGTTGAGACGGTTGTCGCTGCGCAGTGTCTTGATCCAGCCGGTGCGGCGGTCGCCCTTGCGCAGGGTGCCGAAAATCTCGTTGTTGTGTACCAGTCCCCAGTAACGGTTGTTCACCACCACGCGCAAGCCAAGATCGGTACGGTCGGCCAGCAGTACCTCAACCGTGTCACCTTCGTTGAACCCGCCGCCTTCCTTTGCCAGGAAGTCATCCAGTCGGGCGGAGGCCGCAATGCGGCCCTGATCGTCCTGGAAAACCATGACCATGACGAAGTGACCGGGCTCCAGATGGTCTTTCTGCTCGCGCGGAATCTCGTTGTAGGGCAGCAGCAGGTCCTTGGGCAGGCCCCAGTCCAGAAAGGCACCGGCATCGTTGATGG
>CAYGBB010000063.1:4215-9063 GCA_964347985.1 uncultured Moraxellaceae bacterium | reverse complement strand
TACTGGTTGGCGCCATGATTGTAGCCAGCATCGAAACCGTGTGGGCGGGTGTCGTGGCGCCAGTAAAACCCGGCGTACGTGTCACGAACTACAGCACCACGCCCAGCGAACCGATTGTGCTGGAAAAAGGTGCTGAAATCGGGCGTTTCCGTCTGGGCTCCACCGCCATTGTCGTGTTTGGCCCTGAAGTAGCAGCGTGGGACGCGAAGTTCAAGGAAGGGACACCGACGCGCATGGGCGAAAAGCTGGGACAACGCCTGGCGTGATCATGCTGAGCGTCCCGCTTCTCAAAAGAACGGGACGCTCAGGCATCATCCTTATTCCATTTGCATTTCCTCAGGCCAAGCCGCAACATCATCAGAAATTCTGATAAATCTCCCTATGCGTATCACTCTGAAACAGCTGGAAGTTTTCATCGCTGTCGCCCAGAGCGGCAACGTCACCCGAGCCGCCGAAAGCCTGAACATCACCCAAAGCGCCACCAGCATGTCGCTGTCCGACTTCGAGACCCAGTTGGGTCGCAAGCTGTTTGACCGGGTCGGCAAGCGCCTGCAACTCAACGATTCCGGCCGCCTGCTGCTGCCCAAGGCACTGGATGCCATAGCCCGCGTCAGCGAGATTGAGTCGCTGGCCGCCAGCGATACCATGCTTATCGGCCAGCTACGCATCGGTGCCAGCCTGACCATTGGCAACTACATGCTGCCTGGCATGATCGGCAGCTTCATGAAAGATCACTCGGGTGCGCATGTCACCCTGGATGTGGCCAATACCCGTCATGTCATCCAGTCACTCAAGCAGTTCCAGATTGATGTCGGCTTTATCGAGGGCTTCTGTCACGAGCCGGATATCGAGGTCATGCCATGGTGCCGCGACGAACTGGTGATTTTTGCAGCACAGGCGCATCCACTGGCCCGACAGGAAACAGTCACCGCGGAAGATCTGGCAGCGGCCAACTGGATTCTGCGTGAACCCGGCTCAGGCACGCGGGAAGTTTTCGACAATGCGGTACTGGGGCGTATCAGCCGTCTGAACCTGCTCATGGAGTTCAGCCACACCGAAGCACTCAAGCGCGCAGTGGAAACCGGCATCGGCATCGGCTGTGCCTCGCGGCGCACCCTGGTCGAGGCATTGGCTTCTGGCAGCGTCGTGGTATTACCCACGCCCTTTCTCAATCTAGAGCGTGAGCTTTACATGCTGGTGCATCGCCAGAAATACCGGACGCAGGGACTTGAGGCGTTTCTGGAGCATTGCCGCCGCTCAATTCAGTCCTGATCCCGCTCAGGAAAAACAGTAATTTTCTATCGGGAAATAGCGGCTGCGAAGCCACAACTCCAGCCCCGATGACGGCCGCAGGAATGGCGCATCCCCATGCCGGTCAAAATAATAACTGTTCGATCCTGCACAATGATTGTTGTAGAAGACGGTGCTCAACTGACGCTGCTTGATCTCATCAAAATAGGCTTCATGTACTTCACGCCGGATTTCCACCCAGGTCGCCTTGCGCTCGTGGGCCGTCGTTATGCAGCGCATGATGTGCGCCATCTGCGATTCAATCATGGCAAACCATGAGGCCCCGGTCGTGGCATAGGGCCCCATCACCGTGAAGTAGTTGGGAAAATCCGGGACCGAGGCCCCCTGGTAGGACTGATAGCGCTGTTCATCCCAGAACTGCCCCAGTTCCAGCCCGTTCACGCCATGCACCTTGTAGGTTGGCGTGTTTCCATTCTCGAACACCTTGAAACCGGTTGCACACACCAGCACATCAACTTCACGTTCCCGGCCATCTTTCGTGACAATGCCGGTCGGCGTTATTTTTTCAATCCCCTCAGTGACCAGTTCGACATTGTCGCGATTGAATGTTTTCAGGTAATCGCTGGAAAAACTCGGGCGCTTGCAACCAAAACCATAATCCGGCGTCAGCTTGCGACGAGTAGCAGGGTCCTTCACCTGATTCTTCAAGTGCTGGCGACAGATTGCTTCCACCGCCTTGACCAAGGGCTTCATCTGTTTCGTGTAGACCACGCCAAGCACCATGATCAGTTCTGTGCTGAGGTTGGTGGCCATACGCGCTGAATGCTGCGTGACAGGCAGGCGCTGGTAGAGCTTTTTCAGCAGCCAGGGAATTTCGGCATCCGGCTTGGGGAAAATCCAGATCGGCGTGCGCTGGAACACATGCAACTGTGCCACTTCTGGCGCAATCGCCGGCACCAGCTGCACCGCTGTTGCGCCGGTGCCGATTACAGCCACTCGCTTGCCGGTTAACGCCAGCGAATGATCCCAGCGCGCCGTGTGCAGAATCGGTCGGGCAAATGAATCAATGCCCGGAATATCCGGGTTTTTCGGCTGGGTAAGATAGCCGGTGGCACTGATCACAAACCTTGCAGTCACCACCCGGCCGAACTGGTCATGAATTTCCCAGAGCCGGTTCTTGACATCCAGTACCGTTTTTTCCACCCGGATATTGAAGCGCAAATGGGGCCGCAAACCATATTTGTCGACACAGTGATTGGCATAGGCATACAGCTCCCGTCCCGGTGCAAATACCCGCGACCAGGAGGGATTCTGCTCGAAGGAAAACGAATACGACGACGACGGGATGTCCACGGCAATGCCAGGGTAGTGATTGTCACGCCAGGTGCCGCCCAGATCCCCAGCGCTTTCCAGTATCACGAAGGAGGTAATACCCGCTTGTCGCAAGCGGATACCCGCCCCGATGCCGGCAAAACCACTACCAATGATCACCACCTCATGTTCAGGCTGGCGCCCCGATACCGCTCTGACAGCTGACTGCTTCATGACTTGTTACTCCCGCCACCGCCCATGATGGCCTGCATATATGGAATGACACATCATTCCCGTTTATAGCCACAAAAACCGGGCCTTCTGGCCCGGCTCATTACGCAATGGTGATGCCCCCCAGGATGATGCCCGTCACTGCGGCAATCCAGCGCCGGCTGGCCTGTTCCGGACTCTGGTCGGGAGCGCGCATCACCTGCCGGCAACCTTCAAACACCATTGCCATCAGGGCATGCGCCGTCACCGGTACATCAAGATCTGGCCGCATGTATCCCTTGGCTATCCCGTTCTTCAGGTATTCCTGGGTCGCCATCACCGTGAGGTCATTCATGCGCTCCAGGGTTTCCCGCACCTCGGCACCCGCTCCCAGCGCCTCATAGAACACCAGCCGGCCAATGCGGGGGTCTTCCCAGTGCAAGCGCATGAAGGTCTCCCCGATGCCCTCCAGTTGGCGTCGATAATCTTCACGGCTGTTGGCTTCCAGCGGGTTCTGCTCGGTCATCACCACGGCCAGCCGCTGCAGTACGCGATTGATCAGCTCGATGAAGATGTCGTGCTTGTTCTCAAAGTAGCGGTAGAAGGTGCCATGCCCCATCTTCAGACGCTGCGCAATGTCCGCAATATTGGCGCCGTGATAACCCTTCTCGGCAAAGACAGTCAGCGCCTCTTCCAGGATACGCTCACGCTTTAACTGGGCACGCTCTTCTCGGTTGGCAGTGGGGGGCATTGCAACATCCATTAGCGGAATGACGTGTCATTCTTGTCCGGTTCCGATGCCGATGGCAAGCACGGATCACACCCCTCGGCTACCCTTTCGGGCATGTCCCTTTCACACCGTGAATAAATCAGGGCCGCTTAGTGGCTGTTGACCACAAAATCAGCCATGTTTTAGGCATTTCAGGTTGCCCCGGCAGGCGGGCATGGTTAAGAATGCCTTATATGTGACTAATCATTCTGCTGGCAAACTTCTTATGTACGTTGCCAGGCTTCTGCCATAACAACAACACACGGGATTGTGTCCATGGTCAGCAACGCTGAACCCCTGCGGCAACGTCTTCCGGCTCAGGACCTGAGCCGGCTGAGCCTCGTCAACCATCAGCCCAAAAAGCTGAGGGAGTGGGCCACTGCTCTGCCCATGATGAATGTTGGAGAAACATCACGTCTGGTTTTTCAGACCATGCAAGAGCTGAACCGGCTGCAGATTGACGCCGCCGAGCGCCTGGAGCTGCTGGAGATCCTGCGCCCGACCATCCATTCCCTGTGCAATGCCCTCTCCAAACATTACCTCAACCAGTCCGTGATGCTGCCGGACCGCGCGACCAAGGTTGCCACACTGGCCCAGGCCATGCAGAGCCATCTGGCAACCGGCTACAAACTGGTCTTTCTGGCCGGACTGGACAAGCTGGGACGCAAGCGTGATATCGAGTCATCCCGCCTGGTGACTACCGGCGCCCAGCGCGCCATCTCCGAGCTCACCGGCAACCTGCTGCGCTCCACCCAGCTCTACCTCAATACCCCCGCCAACCTGTGGCTGGAACTGCACACCTTTTACCTCCTGTGCGCCGAACTGCAACTCCATAACCAGCCGGTACCGGATGACACGGCACGCCATACCGAGAAAAACACGGTCGAAAGCGCCTATGTCCGCGCCCTCTTGCTGGCCACCTGCAAGCCGAACAAGCTGCGTCAAAGCGAAATCGCCCAGATTTACCAACTCAGTGAACTATGGGCGCCACTGGTCAAGCTGGACGAACTCAACGGATCAAGCGAACTGTTTGTCTTCGACCTGGCCAAGGATGCCCCCCCCACCTATCGCAACCAGGCCGAGCCAAGCGCCGCCAGACATGTTCGCGCCATTTCTCCTGCGGCCCTGGTAGAGCGACTGGGTGAGTTGTTCCGGCAATCCCAGCATGGCGGCCCCAAGGCCAGTGGCGAAGCGGCCCTGAGCTCTGCACTCTTGCAGCACCTGATTCAGGCATGGAGCGAGCTCAGTGAGCGCAGCTTCTCGCGCATGAGCCATGAAGGCACACTGGAAACGGCACTGGGCCTGAC
>CAYGBB010000063.1:0-4115 GCA_964347985.1 uncultured Moraxellaceae bacterium | reverse complement strand
GCCGGAGTGAAGGCCGGCGAAATCCTGGCACTGCGCGAGGATGGACAGGGCAACTGGAGTATTGGCGTCATTCGCTGGGTCAAACAACTTCCCGGACATGGCGCCCAGCTTGGTGTCGAGGTCCTCGCCCCCAAGGCCCGCCCTTGTGGCGCCCGTGTCATCAAGAAAACCGGTGAAGCCAGCGAATACATGCGCACCCTGCTGCTGCCGGAACTGAAGGCCATCAATCGCCCGGCCACACTGATCACCCCTGCGCTGACATTCCGCAGTGGCTACAAGCTGGTTCTCAATCTGGATGGCGAGGAAATCAAGGCCCAGCTAGGCATTCAGGTCAGTGCAACGCCAAGCTTCAGCCAGTTTGAGTTCACCCTGATGCGCCGCCCCACCGAGGCAACTGATGGGACCCGCAAGACAGAAGCAGCACCGGACGATGAAGACTTCGACTCGATCTGGGCCAGTCTTTGACCATATATGCAAACACCATCGCTTTGCAAAATCGCCTGAGGGCGCCAGAATAGGCCCCCTCCCCTGAAATCGCAGGAACACGTTCACGCATGCCACCGAAGAACGAGACAGTCCGTCTGCTTGTGTTGCATGAGTCGCAAGACAACACCGAGCAGGTCATCAACGCCCTGAAAAACTCCGGCATTGCCACGCGTCCGGAACTGGTCAGTGATGAGGACAGCCTGCTTGACGCCCTCCGGGAGGGCGCCTGGGACATCATGCTCGTGGGAGAGCTCACCGATGGTGTCAGCTACGATGCTGCCCTGGCCCATGTCCGCAAGCTGGACAAGGACATTCCCTGCATCGTTCTGCTCGACAAGCCCGATCTCGAAGTAATCGTGGAATGCATGCATTCGGGCGCCGTGGATGCCGTGGTGCATGACATGCACCCGCACCTGGTACTGGCCATCAAGCGTGAACTGGCCAGCCTGCAGAACCGGCGAGCACGTCGCCGCTCCGAAGCACAACTGGCCGAAACAGAAAAGCGCTGTGAACTGCTGCTGGATAACTCCCGCGATGCCATTGCCTATGTACATGACGGCATGCACATCTATGCCAATGTCGCCTATGCCGAACTGTTCGGCCATGAAAGCGTCGAAGACCTTGAAGGCATGCCGATTGTTGACCTGGTCGCCAAGGAGGACTTGAGCACTTTCAAGGACTACCTGCGCTCCTACAGCAAGGGCGAGAGCATTTCCACCGACCTGCGCTTTCATGGCATGAGGGCCGATGGTGAAAAGATCGACGCCATGATGCAGCTGTCGGCCGCCAGCTATGACGGTGAGCCCTGCACCCAGATTGTGATACGTCGTGACGATGGCAAAGCCGCCGAGCTGGCCGAGAAACTCAAGGAAGCGACCAGTGTCGATACCCTGACCGGCCTCGCCAATCGCCAGAGCTTTGAAAACAGGCTGGCCGATGCTGTTCGTCAGGCCCATCGTGACAAGTCCCGTTATGCCCTGCTCTACCTCGCCATCGACAACATGACCCAGATTGCGGCAGGGGCTGGTCTTGCCGGCACCGACGCAGTGATCAAATCCATCGCCACAGTGCTCGGCAAGCACTTTGGCAATGCCCAGCTCTCCCGCTTTGGCGATGCCGCCTTTGCCGTACTCGCACTCGGCATGGAAGCGGAAAAGGCCAAAGCCGAGGCCGAGGCACTCTGCAAGGAAGTGCATGATCACCTGATCGAGTTGCCCGGCGGTAAAACCCAGCAGACCAGCCTTAGCATCGGCATCACCATGATTGGTGAAACCGCCCCTGATTCCGGTGAAATGCTGAGTCGCGCCATTGCTGCTTCGGAGCAGGTCAAGCTGGCACAGGGCAACGGCGTGCAGGTCTTCAATATCGCCGAAAAAGCAGCCAGCTCTGACACGGCCATGCTTGAAGTGCTGATGGAGGCCATCGAACAAAACCGGTTCACCCTGCAGTATCAGCCACTGGTTGATGTCATGGGTGAAGGCGGCGAGTTTTATGAAGTGTTCGTACGTTTGCCACTTCCGGATGGCAAGCTCATGACGCCTGCGGAATTCATGCCGGTGGCACTGGCCAACCAGTTGGGGGCCAAGCTGGATCGCCTCGTGATGCTGACCGCCGCCAAGCAGCTCAAGGAACACACCAAGAAATCCCCGAATACCCGCATGCTGGTCAACCTGACCTCCGAATCGCTGCAGGATGCCACTCTCCCGGCCTGGATCAGCAAGCTGTCAAAGGCCATCGACCCGAACAGCACGCCCATCGTGCTTCAGTTCACCGAAAACGATGTAGTGAGTTACCTGAAGGCTGCCAAGGAGCAAACCGCCGCGCTGACCAAGGCGGGCTGTCCGGTATCGATCAGCCACTTTGGTACCACGCTGAATCCGCTGAATACGCTCAAGCATGTCACTGTCTCGCACATCAAGCTGGATCGCTCCTTCACGGAAGACCTGAGCAATGAGCAAAACCTTGGCGCCATGAAAAAAGTGTGTAGTGAACTCGTCGCAGCCGACACCAAAGTCATCGTCTCCTTCGTCGAAAATGCGGCAACCCTGTCCAAACTGTGGTCGCTGGGCGTGCACTTCCTGCAAGGCTTTTTCCTGCAGCCGCCCGGTGACACCATGCATTATGACAACCAGGGCTGACACACCTCCATCCAGTGTCGCGCATAAAAAAACCGGCCTGAATCGCCGGTTTTTTTATGCTGAAGGCAGCGGCCTTCAGCGCAACTCCAGATCACGATCGCGCACACCCAGCAGATACAGAATACCGTCCAGCCCGAGCGTGGAAATGGCCTGCTTGGCATTCTGCTTGACCATCGGTTTGGCACGAAAGGCAATGCCCAGGCCGGCAATACCCAGCATGGGTAGGTCATTGGCACCATCCCCCACTGCGATCACCTGCTCCAGGTTTACCCCTTCCTTTTCGGCTATCTCGCGCAACAGCTCGGCCTTGCGGACACCATCGACCACATGCCCGATGACATTGCCGGTGACCTTGCCATCAATAATTTCAAGCGCATTGGCATGGACATAATCGATGCCCAGCTTTTTCTGCAAATACTCACCAAAATAGGTAAAGCCACCGGAAAGAATGGCCGTTTTATAACCCAGTGCCTTGAGGGTACGGATGAGCTGCTCGGCACCTTCCGTCAGCTTCAGATTGGCCGCAATTCCTTCCAGCACGCTGGCATCCAGTCCCTTCAGCAGGGAAACCCGCGCTCGAAAACTCTGCGTGAAATCCAGTTCGCCATTCATGGCACGCTCGGTAATGGCGGCCACCTTGTCGCCCACCCCGGCGGCCTTGGCCAGCTCATCAATCACTTCATGCTCGATCAGTGTTGAATCCATGTCGAAACAGACGACGCGACGATTACGCCGAAACGCATTGTCCTGCTGAAAGGCGATGTCGAGATTGAGTTCGTTGGCCAGACGCAGGAAGGCCGCGCGCATGCCGCTGATATCGCGGGGCTCGCCACGCACGGAAAACTCGACGCAGGCCTTGCGGGTATCCTTGGGCACCCCGGTTTCACTTTCGAGAGGCACCCGCCCGGAAAGACGGCTCAGGCCATCAATATTCAGGTCATTGGCCGCCACCAGACCAGACACGGCCGCAATGTGTTCCGCCGTGATCTTGCGCGCCAGCAAGGTGACGATGTAACGCGCCTTGCCGTGGCCGGCGACCCACTGCTGGTAGCTCTCTGTCGTGATAGGGCGGAACCGGGCCGTCAACCCCATCTCGTGGGCGGCAAACAGCACCGCCTTCATCAGGAGGGCCGACTCCTGCTCCGAGGGCGTCTCGATCAGCATGCCAAGGGAAAGATGGTCATGAATGACGGCCTGGCTGATATCCAGAATATTCACATCGTGATCGGCCAGCAGCCCGGTGATATGGGCACTGATCCCGGGTCGATCAGGACCTGCAATGGTGATAAGAATAATTTCGCGCATGCTTGGTTCGTCTGGCGGATTTGCCGCGATTCTAGCAATTATCCGACGGTGCCGGCAGCTCACTGACACACGGAACGATACGACAGCGACACGACTCGTTATAATGGCCCTGTGACATGCAGGGGCGGCACTTTTTTGCAGGGGCGGGGAATGGGCAAGGGAACAGGACGTTGGGCGGTACTGGTG
>CAYGBB010000062.1:0-9122 GCA_964347985.1 uncultured Moraxellaceae bacterium | reverse complement strand
GTGGAAATGCTGAACATCCGCATGCGCAAGAAAACCCGCGAGGCGGTCAAGCTGCACCAGCCTGAGGGCGCCGAGTAACAGAGGCAACTGCGACAATAAAAAACCCGGGCATGCCCGGGTTTTTTTGGCACCAAAACGATCCCTCACGATCCCTCACGCCACCTTGTCGGGCCGAGTCGACAACAAACTCGCCACCACCGATAGCACCAGCGTCGTCAGGATGATGCCAAGCGACACCGCCGGAGGCAGGTGATACCACGGCGCAATGAGCATTTTCATACCGACAAAACTCAATACCATGGCGAGACCGTACTTGAGCAGATGAAACCGGTCTGCCACGTCCGCCAACAGGAAGTAGAGTGCGCGCAACCCCATGATGGCAAAGATGTTCGAGGTGAAGACGATAAAGGGATCCGTGGTAATCGCGAAGATGGCCGGAATCGAGTCCACTGCAAAAACGAGATCCGACAACTCCACCATCAGCAGTGCAAGGAACAGCGGCGTGAAGAACAGCACACCGCCCTCGCGCACGGTGAAGCGCTCCCCCCGAAAGCCGTCCGTCACGCGCAAGTGGCGGCGGGCAAAGCGCAGTAGCGGATTCCTTTCCAGGTCTGGCTCATGGTCAACCGCCACCAGCATGCGGATGCCGGTGATGACGAGGAAGGCGCCGAACACATAGAGCACCCAGGAAAACTCCTTCACCACCCACGCCCCGGCCAGGATCATGACGGCACGCATGACGATCGCGCCCAGCACGCCATAGAGCAGCACGCGACGCTGGTATTCGGGCGGCACACTGAAGGCCGTAAAAATCAGCAGGAAGACAAATACATTGTCAACCGACAACGATTTCTCGATGACATAGCCCGTCAGGAACTCCAGAGACTTCTGTTCAGCCACATCAGCTCCGGCTACCCCCTTGAGGTACCACCAGAGCAGGCCGGCAAAAGCCAGCGCAAGTCCAACCCAGACCAGAGACCAGACCGCCGCCTCCTTTACTGAAACGCGATGAACTTTGCGGCCTCCGAAAACAAACAGGTCAAGTGCCAGCATCATCAGAACAAAAACGATGAAAGCCCCCCACATCCAGGGCTCACCAATCATGGGAACAGGTGTAACAGGATTCACGACGACTCTCGGCTTGTGGCGGGACGCAACGCCCCCGCAATGGCCTGCTCACGCTAGCCCCGTTCACTTGTCAGGTAAATTCGATTTAACTATAGAATATGTTCGATATCACCGAACATCAGCCACCATGATCAACCATAACCAGTTACGCTGCTTCTGGGCTGTCGCCCGCGCGGGCGGCGTACATCGCGCCAGCGAACAGCTTCACCTTACGCCGCAAACCCTGAGCGGGCAGATCAGCCGCCTCGAAGCCACTCTGGGCGTGCAGCTATTCGAGCGCACGGGCCGGCGACTGATACTGACCGAGGCGGGCCGGATGGCCTTGTCTTATGCGGAGGAAATCTTCGGTGCCAGCCTTGAACTGGAGGAAATGCTGCGGCAGCGTCCCGACCGGGAACACCCTCGCCTGCTGCGCGTGGGAATTGCCGATGCAGTCCCGAAAGCCATCGTGCACAGCGTACTGGCACCCGCACTTGCCGCCGGCGAGCCGGTCCGGCTGGTCTGTCGCGAGGGAGTACTGACGCGCCTCCTCGCCGACCTTGCCATCCACCAACTCGACATGGTGCTGGCTGATGCACCGCACCCTCCCGCCCTCGACATCAAGTGCTACTCGCACCTGCTGGGCAGGAGCGGCATCGCTTTCCTGGCCAGCGCCGGCGTACTGCGCAACCCGAAAAAAAAGAGCATCTTTCCCGCCATGCTCGACGGTGTGCCGCTTCTGCTACCCGGACCTGACACGGCCCTGCGGGGGCCGCTGATGCGCTGGCTGGCGGCAGAGGGCGTACGACCAGCCATTGTCGGAGAGTTTGATGACAGCGCACTGATGAAAGATTTCGGCCGGGCCGGCGCCGGGGTATTCCCTGTGCCGGCGACCCTGGCCGCCGAGCTGTGCAGCCAGTACTCGGTAAAGGAAATCGGCCGCACTGACGCTCTGCGCGAGCAGTTTTTTGCCATCACCGCCGAACGCAGGCTAACCGACACGCTCGTGGAAGACATCATCGCCACTGCACGCCACGGCCTGTTTGCGACTTGACCCGCTTCCGGGAACAGCCGTGCTGTCAGGGCCATGCCGGACGCATGCAGCCGCTCAGGCGAGCGCTTGCACCAGCTTGCGGTGAATGCCGCCAAAGCCACCGTTGCTCATGATCAGCACCTGGTCACCCGGCTGCGCCTCCCGTACGATTTTTTCGATGATGCCCTCGATCGAATCCAGCACCACGGACGGCACCGTACTGGCGGCTATCACTGGCCCCAGATCCCAATTGAGCCCGGCCGGCTGATACCAGATCACCTCGTCGGCAGCGGTAACGGACGGCGCCAGATTATCCTTGTGCTCACCAAGGCGCATCGTGTTGGAGCGCGGCTCGATCACGGCAATGATGCGTGCGCTGCCTACCTTTTTGCGCAAGCCTTGCAGCGTGGTGGCGATGGCCGTCGGGTGATGGGCGAAGTCGTCATAGACGGTGATGCCCTTCACTTCCCCCACCACTTCCATGCGGCGCTTTACGCCGGGAAACGTCGACAAGGCCGCGCAGGCATCGGCAACACTCACGCCGCAATGTTCTGCCGCCATGATGGCAACCATGCCGTTGTTGACGCTGTGTCGCCCCGTCATGGTCCAGTGCACTTCGCCTTGCTTCACGCCATCACGAAATACCGCAAACGCCGAGCCATCCTCACTCAGGCTTTCTGCCCGCCAGGCCGCACCATCCGTCACGGCATCCACCGAGAATCTTTCCACCGGCGTCCAGGCGCCTTTCGCCAGCACATCGGCCAGATTGGCATCATCCGCCGGCACAATCAGCCGTCCCTTGCCCGGTACGGTGCGCACCAGATGATGAAACTGCTTCTTGATGGCGTCGAGATTCTCGAAAATATCGGCGTGATCGAACTCCAGATTATTCAGGATGGCGGTAGTAGGCGCGTAGTGAATGAACTTGGAGCGCTTGTCGAAAAAAGCCGAATCATATTCATCGGCCTCCACCACAAAATATTTGCCGCCGCCCAGACGCGCACTGGCAGCAAACCCGTTGGGCACGCCGCCAATGAGGAAGCCGGGATTGAGACCGGCCTGCTCCAGCACCCACGCCACCATGGTGGTGGTTGTGGTCTTGCCATGGGTACCGGCCACCCCGATGACATGCCGGCCCTGCAGCACATGCTGCGCCAGCCAGGCCGGCCCCGAGGTATAGGGAATGCCTTCGTTCAACACATGCTCAACACAGGGATTGCCACGCGACATGGCATTGCCGACCACGACCAGATCGGGGCGCGGGGTGAGCTGGGCCGGGTCATACCCCTGCGTCAGCGCAATGCCTTGCGCCTCCAGCTGCGTGCTCATGGGTGGATAGACATTGGCATCGGAACCGGTGACGCGATAGCCCAGTTCCTTGGCAAGCACGGCCAACGAGCCCATGAAGGTGCCACAAATACCGAGAATGTGAATATGCATGGAAACCCCTGATCATCCCTTGGCGGGTATCAGCTCCGGAAACAGCTGAACACTGACGAATACATAGAGCAGGAACAACGCCAGCGACAGCATGTTGCCCTGCAAAAGCCCCATATTAAGCGCACGATGGAACACAAAACCGCGCAAACCGATATTCCAGCCCGTCAGCAGCATCTGTGCGACCACCACCAGCCCGATCACCGCCGACTCGGGGCTGACCACGAGACTGAGCAGGGTGAATGGCACTGCCAGCAACCCCATCAGCAGATCGACCCCGTAAATGGTTGTCAGGCCCTGCACCCAGCGCGTCTGCAAATGCTTGAACTGCAGCAGTCCCCACAGCACCAGCGCATCCAGCACCAGCGCCAGCATGGTGAGCAGTACCGCAATGCGCACCCGCTCGGGTACCGCCAGCAACTGCCCGCCCACGCCCAGCGCAAAGTCCAGCACCGCCACCAAGCCCAGCAACTGCAGTGAGTAAGGCACATCTTCCGGACCCCGGCGCAACTGGCATATCTGCCAGAACAGGGTCCACAGGGCTTTCATCACATCCGCTCCTCACGCCAGCATCGACACACCGCATTCAGCGACATCGCAAAGCCGGTATTGTGGCAAGCAAGCAAGGCCCAGCGCCAGCGGCAATTGTGTGCTTGCTCACTCGCCCTCACCCCGCGACAATCCCGATCACTCGTCCCCGGGAAATTCCATCGTGAGCGCGCTGCCTGTCCCCCTGCAGACAATTGCCCTGCTGCTGGTCTCGAACATCTTCATGACCTTCGCCTGGTATTCTCACCTCAAGCACATGAACCATCGCCCGCTCATCTATGCGGTGTTGTTCAGCTGGGGCATCGCCTTTTTTGAATACCTGCTCATGGTGCCCGCCAACCGTATCGGCCACACTGCCATGAGCATCAGCCAGCTGAAGATCCTGCAGGAGGTCATCACCCTGTCAGTGTTTGTGCCTTTTGTGGTGTTCTACATGAAAGAGCCCTTCAAGCTGGACTACCTTTGGGCCGCCCTTTGCATGGTCGGTGCCGTCTATTTCATGTTCAGGAGCTGAAACCCCATGTCCGATCTGCCGCGCGAACCCATGCCAACCAGCTGGAAACCGGTCTGGCGCTTTATGGCCTACATGGCAGGGGTCACCATTGCCATCGGCATTGCTGCCGCCATCATCGACCTTCTCGTCCGCCAATAACCCGCCTCCCGGGCACCCGCTGCGACACCCGTCGTTACACCGCTTGTGTCATCCAGGGGACAGCCGGGTTTGACAGGCGGCGCAAGAGCCGGACAATAGCGCGTTTTTCCCGAGGGTCATCCGGGATCACTCAAGCGAGATCAATCATGAGCGCACTTGTCGGCATCATCATGGGATCCCAGTCAGACTGGGCCACGATGCAGCACGCCGCGGACACCCTCACCGCCCTTGGCGTGCCCTTTGAGGCCGAGGTAATTTCCGCGCACCGCACGCCGGACAAGCTGTTCAGCTATGCCGGGAATGCCCGTGCCCGCGGCATCGAAGTCATCATCGCCGGCGCAGGTGGCGCCGCGCATCTGCCGGGCATGTGCGCGGCCAAGACATCGCTGCCGGTACTCGGTGTACCCGTTCAGTCGCAAGCCCTGAATGGCCTCGACTCCCTGCTCTCCATTGTGCAGATGCCGGGTGGCGTGCCTGTCGGCACACTTGCCATCGGCAAGGCTGGTGCCATCAATGCCGCCCTGCTCGCCACCCAGATCCTGGTCGGCAAACACCCGGAGTTCCTGTCCGTGATCGAGCAGTTCCGCGAAGCACAGACCGAGAAGGTACTGGCCTACCCGGTACCGGGAGTGACGGCGTGAGTCGTTTGCGTATCGGCATCCTCGGGGGCGGCCAGCTCGGCCGCATGATGGCCCTGGCAGGCTACCCGCTGGATCTGGCTTTCTCTTTTTTCGACAGCAACCCTGATTGTCCGTCGGCAGCACTCGGCCCGCGCTACGGCGATACCGACAACTCCGAAGCCAGCCTGGATGCGTTCATCGCCAGCGCCGATGTGTTCACCTATGAGTTTGAAAACATTCCGGTGGCATGGGTAGAGCGCATTGCCGCGCAAAAACCGGTGTATCCCGGCGTCAAATCGCTGGCCGTGTCACAGAACCGGATTAACGAGAAAAACCTTTTTGCCGGACTGAAAATTCCGTCTGCCCGCTTTGCAGAAATCCGTAGCGAGTCCGACCTGCAACAGGCAGTGGCCACACTTGGCCTGCCACTTGTCATCAAGACTGTCACCATGGGTTATGACGGCAAAGGCCAGTTCCTGCTAAAAACCAATGAGCAGGTGACTGAAGCCTGGGCCCAGCTCGGCACACAAGCGCCGTTGATTGCGGAAGAATTCATCCACTTCAAACGTGAACTTTCCATGATTGCCGTTCGCGGCCGCGATGGCAAAACCGTGTGCTATCCGCTGACCGAAAACACGCATCATCGCGGCATTCTTTCGCACTCCATTGCACCCGCCCCGTTTGTCGACAGTGACACCCAGCTCACCGCCGAGCGCTACATATCCGCCATCCTGCATGAGCTCGACCACGTCGGCGCCATCACGCTGGAAATGTTCGAAACCCGCAACGGCCTGTATGCCAACGAAACCGCACCCCGCGTCCACAACTCCGGACACTGGACCATTGAAGGTGCACGTTGCTCACAGTTTGAAAACCACGTGCGCGCGGTTGCCGGGTTCCCTCTCGGTGCCACCACCTGTGATCGCCCTACCGCCATCCTGAACATCATCGGCCTGCACCCGAAGACAGAGGACATCCTGAAACAGCCGGATGCCCACCTGCACCTCTACGGCAAAACCGAACGCGAAGGCCGCAAGCTGGGCCATATCACGCTGACGGCAAACAATCATCACGACCTGGCCTCCAGCATCTCTCAGGTGGCCGACATGCTGCCGAATCCGATGGCACTGTTTCCGGGCAAATAATTATGTGATGCGCCATAAAAAACCGCTGCAGAATGATTCCTGCAGCGGTTTTTTTTATGACATCCACATGCTGGCGTCAGGGCCGTAACTGCCAGCGCATGGCAATGCCAAGCTCCCGCCGCACCGATGCCGGCTGAAACAATGCCAGTCCGCTCGGCATGCCGTTCTGGGTCAGCGGCACCATCTCACTGCGTCGCAAGCGCTGCTCCTGATAATACGGCTCCAGCACCAGACGGGATTCACTACGGCTTTGTACCGGCAGCGCCAATCGCCAGTACAGTCCATTCCCTGGCTCCAGCGTCGCATCATCATAGCCGCCGCTCAGGTAGACTTTTTCCTTGCGTTCGAACGGCATGCCGGCACGCACCGCAAAACGCCAGTCCCACGCATCTGTCGATACAACCGATGCCGCCAGCCCCCACACCAACAGGCGCCAGCGATACCGCTCCTCCGCTGACGACACCGTCGTACTCCCCTCTATGAAACGCCGCCAGTCACGCTGCAGCATCCCTACCGACACCTCACCCTGATCATGATGCCAGGCAATGCGCCAGTCAGTATCCAGCACAGACTCCACCGCATCCGACTCATAATCCTCACCGCTTTGCAGTTGCCCGTCGTAGTGAGCGAAACCTCCCCCCCAGTGCGACTCCACGCTGGCCCGCCAGGCACCTGATGTCACCGCAAGCTGCGCCGCCCCGAGTACCTGCGGCCCAACTTCCGACAACAACTGCTTGCCCTCATTGAATTCGCGCCAGTCAAACCAGCGCGCATCAGCGCCCACTGCGACGGATACAACCGGGGCCGCCAACAATCGGCAGGGGGCCAACGCCAGCAGCAATGACACAACAAGATTCACGCCGTGACGACTCATCATCCCTGCAAACCTCATGTCTGTTTTTTCCGTAAGCTTGCTTTCAGGTCATCGAACACCGGCACCACCGAAATCAGCAGCAATACACCTGCCAGCGGCAACGATGCCAGAAACCCGACATGCTTGTATCCCAGGGCACCCAGCACACCGCCCACGAAGAACAACAGTACCAGCGACACATGCAGTGTCAGGCGCCGGCGCACCGCCTGCAATTCCTCAACCGGATGAGACTCCGGCAGCTGCCAGGCGTGCAGCAAACGCCCGAATCCGATGCCGATATCCGTCACCAGACCCGTCACATGTGTGGTGCGAATTTCCGCACGGGAAATCTTGGTGATGATCGCGTTCTGCAACCCCATCATGAAACACAGCAGCAGCACCGTCACCGGCACAAAAAATGTCATCCTTGCCTCGATGCTGGCTCCCAGCAAACCAAACACCATCAACAGGAATGCTTCCACCAACAGCGGCAATGCATAAAGAGCGCGCATGCGTCGAACTTTTGCCCAGTTCACGAGCCAGGTTGATAGCGTCGCGCCCGAGACAAACACCACCAACGCCATGAGACCGGCGAGTGCCAGCATGAAATTTCCCAGGGCAATCTGGTCAGCCATTTCCGACACAATCCCGGTCATGTGCGACGTGTATTGCTGCACCGCCAGAAAGCCACCCGCATTGGCTGCACCCGCCACAAATGCCAGATTACGACCAAGATGCCGATTGGCGCGCGGCGTGCGCTCAACCGCACTCAGTCCGCGCAAATATCGAACTACTCGAACCACGGATGCTCCTTGACGCGCTCCGTCACAAAATCAAGAAAAGTGCGCAACGTTGAAGGCATGTGCTCGCGACTCGGATACATCGCATACAGTCCGCCGTGACACACCAGATACTCCGGCAACACCGGCATCAGGTGTCCCGCACTCACCGCCTCCGCACTCAGGAATGCCGGCATCAAGGCGATGCCGATGCCGGCCACCGCGGCCTCGCAGGCCATGCTCACATTATTGACCGTCAAGCGGCCATGCAGCGTCAGCTTGCTGTCCACCTTGCGATCACTGCCCTTGCCACGCCGGAACAGCTGCACCGTATTTTCCTTTGGCTGCATGAAGAGGATGACATCATGCGTCACCAGATCCTCCGGTTTTTTTGGCGTGCCAAAACGCCCCAGATACGCAGGGCTGGCATAGAATCGCCCATCGAGATTACCCAGTCGCCTCGCTACCAGCGAAGAATCCCTGAACTCTCCGATACGGAAGGCGAGATCAAATCCCTCCTCCACCATATCGACCACCCGTCCGGACAGTTCGGTCTCGATCGTCACATCCGGATGTCGCTGCATGAACTCGGCCACCACCCGCCCCATGAAGCGCATGCCGAACTCCACCGGCATGGTGATGCGCAGATTCCCGCGCGGACTTTCCTGCAACTGCGTCACCGCCAGTTCCGCTTCCCGCAGCTCCCCCAGAATCCTGCGTGCCCGGTCAAAAAACACCTGCCCGGCTTCGGTCAGGTGCAATTTGCGCGTCGTGCGTTGCAACAACCGCACCCCGAGATCTCCCTCCAGGCGCGCCAGTGAACGGCTGACGGAAGACTTGGGCTGCCCCATGCGTCCTGTCGCGGCCGTCTGCCTGCCCTCCGCCACCACCCGCTCAAACACCACCACATCATTAAGCTCCATCAAGCCCACATACCCTCACAGGAC
>CAYGBB010000061.1:0-9129 GCA_964347985.1 uncultured Moraxellaceae bacterium | reverse complement strand
GATCGAACGTGCCTTTGTGGAAAAATGATTTTCCCGACATGAAAAAACCGGCCTCGTGCCGGTTTTTTCATGTCTGTACGCCGGTTAAATGTCAGCGCCGGAAATCACGCGGCGTTTTTCCGGTCCAGCGCTTGAACGCGCGGGTGAAGTTGGAGACATCGTTGTACCCGGTACGAAAAGCAATCTCGCTCACCGGCAGATCGGTTTCCATGAGCAGGCGGGTCGCGCGCTCACGCAATACCGCCTCGACAATTTCGCGGTAATTCGCCCCTTCATCCTGCAGGCGACGCTTCAGGGTCCGTGATGACATGTGCAGACGATCCGCCATCTGCTCGAGTGACAGCGTACCTTCCTCATGCTCGATCAGGCGCTGCCTGACATCCATCAACAACGATTCTGGTGTCGCAAAAAATTTCTGGAACTCGGCTTCGCATTGCTCACGTGCCAGCGCGGCAATGGACGAATCCGCCAGCCGCGACTTTTGGTCGAGTGAGGCCGCCGATGCCACCACGCGACAAGCCGGCGCGTTGTAGCGCACCGGCACCGGCAAGGACTCCGCCAGCGTGACGTAGTGTGGCGGCGGCGGCCCGGTCATCCAGACCTCGGCATCCTTCATGGCGTCCTCGTTGAGTTGCTGCGCCATGTACACCAGCCCCATCAGCATCGCCTCCATGAAGAAGTCATGCTGCCGGCCCAGTGGAAAGCGCTCTCGCACTTCCAGAATGACACGGGAGTAATCCCCTTCGCCCGGCCCGGTCTGCCAGTCAAACTCGAGAAAAGGCACGCGCAGGCCGAGATAACGTGTTCCTGCCTCCAGGGCATCACGGATGGTCAGGCTGGACAGTGCCAGCAGCCCGACCGAGCCATGCAGCGTGACCTTCAGCGCCGCCGCATAGCGAAAACCCAGCCCTTCATGCCCGGCCAGCATGAGGCCCCGCTGCAGCACCTGCGCTGCATCCGCAACCGAGACACGGGCATCCGCGCCCAGCAGCTGGGCGCGCTCCAGCCCCAGTCCCTCCAGCAGGCGATGTTCGTCATAGCCCAGCTGGCGCACCAGGTCACAGAACAACAGCACATAGACGCCGGGAATGCCCGGCAGGGGCTGTCGACGTCGCGAGGAAGATTGTCCCGATTTCACCGAAAACTTGCCCCTTGAAAACGGACGCGGGAAAACCCCGCATCCGTATGGATAAAGGCACGATCTGCTGCGTGGCGTGCTGGCGTCAACTGCTTAAGCCGGCACGCCCAGCGTCTTGCAGAGAAAGTCACACTCCATCCGCACCACCTTGCCGAAACAGTCGCCCAGATACGGATCAAAATGTCCGCCCTTGATCAGCTCAAGCCGGCAATCCTGAATTTTCGCCGCAGCACGTTTTGTGGCTGCAAACGGAATCAGGGTGTCGGTAGGGGAAGCGATCATGAGTACCGGGCAGCGGATCTTCGCGACTTCCGTCACCGGCCGGTAGGCCATGATGGTGAACAGGATGCGCGCCGGCACCGCATTAACCCAGTCAGCACCCGCCGGGATCATGCGCGTATAACCGTCATAGCAATCCGGACCGGCCAGCGCCCGCACACCCTCTTCGGCCACAATCGGCATGCGTACCGGCTCACCGCCCTTCGCCGCCGCCAGCATGTCGTGCGCGGCCAGCCACATGGCCTTGGGCAACAGCAGGGGCGGGTACCCCATGGCACTCGCCAGACCATCCACATGCGGCACCTGTGAGACCACCGCCCTGATGTCTTTGTCACGCGCGGCCGTCACCAGGGCATGCCCGCCGCTGTACGACGTTCCCCACAGGGCGACGCGCGTGGTATCAACGTCCGGGCAGCGCCGGGCAAATGCCACTGCCGCAGCATAGTCCTCAAGATGACGGGTTGCATCGACCAGTGCGCGCGGCTCCCCGGCACTGTCACCAAAACTGCGGTAATCAAACAGCACTACGGCCAGTCCGTTGGCAGCAAAGAATTCCGCGAAGGCCGGCAAGCGGAATTTGCGCTCGCCACCAAAACCGTGCGCCATGATGACCACTGGCGGCTTCTCGCTGGTACGGGGCAGATACAGATCACCACGCACCAGATCACCCTTCACCGTAAAGCTGACCGGTTTCTTGTCAAATACGACTGTCATTCTTCCCTCTTGTGTATTGCAGACCGGGGTAACGATGCGCTCTCCGGTCTGTCACTCGCTTCATGACCCGGTATCGGGTTTTTTCTTGACGCCGCGCTGAGCCACTGCCGTGAAAGGATCTTCCGGCCAGGGGTGGCGCGGGTAGCGGCCACGCATGTCCTTGCGTACCTCAGAGTAAGCGTTTTTCCAGAAGCTGGCGAGGTCCTGCGTTACCGCCACGGGCCGTTGTGCCGGGGACAGCAGGTGAATGGTCAACGGCACCCGGCCGTTGGCCAGGCGCGGGGTTTCCAGCAGGCCAAACATTTCCTGCAATTTCACGGCAAGTACCGGCCCATGCTCGGCAGTGTAATCAATCGCAATACGCGAGCCGGTGGGCACGGTCAGGTGTGTCGGCAGCATCTGCTCAAGTGCTTGCTGTTGCGTCCAGTCCAGCCGCCCCGTCAGCGCATCATGCAGCGGAAACCGTTCCAGATGCGAAAAGCGCGACATGCCGGTGAGATACGGCCCTGCCCACTCCAGTACTGTTTCACGCAGCACTTCATCACGGACATCCGGCCACCGTTCCGGCTCCAGACCATGCAGGATTTGCACGCGGGCTTGCCACTGCCGCAAGGTGTCTGTCCACGGCAGCACCTGCACGCCGGCATCATTGATGGCCTCTGCCAGTACCCCCGTGATTTTTTCCGGCGTTGCCGTGGCCAGTGCCTTGTCCTCCAGCACCAGCGCACCGAGCACGCGCTGCTGGCGTGACTGAACCGACAAGGAACTGCTGTCCCAACTGACAAACTCTGTCGACCGGATCACCGGGGCCAGTGTGGATTCCAGTGCCGGCAGAGAGATACTGGCGGCGAGAAATATTTTTGCTTCGCGCGCCTGGCCATCAAGATCCGCAATCACCAGCCAGGGTTCACGCTCGAGTCGGTCATCCTCCGGCAGAAAGGCCCCGCGGCCATTGGCCAGCACATAGCGTGCGGCCGTACCGGAGCGCCGCTGCGCAATGCGATCCGGGAAAGCGAGCGCAAGCAGGCAACCGGCATCGTCATTCTGTTCAGCAACCCTCGCTGATTTTTTTTCCTGCAACCGCCGCGCGCCCTCACGCACCAGTTGCAAGCGTCCGCGATCTTCGCCGGTAAAACGACCCTCGCCACGCAGGCACTGCAGGCGGTCATGCATGTCGGCGCCGCTGTCGCGCGGCAGGATGTCGCGCTCGGACAACAACGCGGCCAGTTCCGCCGCCAAACTGCCCAGGCCTCGTTCGCGACCGCGCACAACCATATGACCCAGACGAGGCGGCAGCCCTAGCGCCAATACCGCACGACCGTGTCCGGTAATCACACCACCGCCATCGAGTGCTTCCAGCGCCTGCAATAATTCACGTGCCTGCGACCAGCTTGCGGCGGGCGGCAAATCCAGCCAGCACAAACCGGCTGCATCGCGCACGCCCCATTGCGCCAGCTCCAGCACCATGCCGGTAAGATCGGCCTGGCGGATTTCCGGCACCGCAAAGGGCTGCAGCCGCGAGTTTTCTTCCTCGCTCCACAAGCGGATGCAGATGCCAGGCCCGAGACGCCCGGCACGTCCGCGTCGCTGTTCGGCATTCGCGGCGGCCACTCGCTGCGTGACCAGTCGCGTCATCGCACTGTTGGGATCGTAACTGGGCGCGCGCAGAAAGCCGGCATCGATCACGACGCGAATGCCTTCGATGGTAAGACTGGTTTCGGCAATGGACGTAGCCAGCACAATCTTGCGCTGTCCCTCAGGTGCCGGTGAAATTGCACGGTCCTGTTCTGCGCCGGACAACTGCCCGTACAGGGGTGCCAGTACGACAGGCCCGGGCAAGTGCTCCAGCCGCTCCATCAGCCGCCGGATTTCACCCTCACCCGGCAAGAACACCAGCAGCGATCCGCTTTCATTGGCCACGCTGTCGCGTACCACCTGCGCCAGATGATCCAGCCACGGCGTGCGGCCCGGTGGTGAATATCGCACCTCCACCGGAAATACCTGCCCGGGACAACTGAGTACCGGAGCACCACCCAGCAGATTCGACAGGGGTTGGGCATCCAGCGTGGCGGACATCACCAGCATGCGCAGGTCCTCGCGCACGACCTGCTGGCATTCACGTACCAGCGCAAGACCAAGATCCGCCTGCAGCGAACGCTCGTGGAATTCATCAAAAATAACGATGCCGTAATCGGCCAGCTCGGCATCACTTTGCAGCAGGCGCGTAAGAATGCCTTCGGTCACGACTTCGATGCGCGTCTCGCGGGAAATTTTCGTGTCGAGACGCGTGCGATAACCGACGGTACGCCCCACCTCCTCACCCAGCAATGACGCCATGAAACGTGCCGCCGAGCGTGCGGCCAGTCGTCGCGGCTCCAGCATCACGATTTTCTTGTCGAGCAGAAAACCCGCATCCAGCAGAGCCAGAGGCACACGCGTGGTTTTGCCGGTGCCCGGCGGTGCCTGCAGCACGACGGCATCATGTGCCGCGAGGGTGCTTAACAGTTCAGGAAGAACGGCTTCAATCGGCAGGGGCATCAGCGTCAGGCAAAAATGGTGATGGTCTGGCGGCTGATCGCCACGAGGCGGCCGTTGTCATCCCAGATGGTTGCTTCGGTATGGGCGTAACCTTCCGCACTGGCATCCGTGCGCACCTGGTATTGCCACCAGGTGTCTGCCGTTGCGTCATCCGGAAAATGCAGGAACTCGATGGTCCAGCACATGGAGCTGGCAGGTGCCGGCGTCGTGAACATGGGCAACACGGCCGGTGGCCAGCCATCAATCAGGCCAAACAGATGCGTGAGTGTCATCTGCTGCAGAGGAATACGGTAACGCATCCAGCCGCCAAAATCCGGCGTATCAACGCCGGAAAACGGGAGCGAGCCTTCCGCCCAGCGCATGTCGATATGCTGGATGAACTCCGGCACCACTCCGGGAACATAGGGCATGGCCAGGCAGTCGTCAGGAGCCTTGAAAACGGGGGCCACGGCCTTCGGTGTGACCACAATCTGCGTGGGCCGCGTGGCGCCAAAGCTGGCCAGCAAGACGGCCATCACCTCACCATTCTGGCACAGGCGGGCCTCGGCCTGAGTCACCGACTTGCCATTGCGGAACACCTCAACCACCAGTTCGGCGGCACCCGGCACCACCGGCCCCACAAACGAGACAGTCGCCGAGCGCAGGATGCGATCCTCGCCCACCACATGCAGCAAACGGCTGCACATCAGGGCCGCCAGCAGGCCGCCGTAGGTGGCACGCCCCTGGCCCCAGCCCTCGGGAATGGTGATGGATTCGTGCAGGGCAGCAGACTTCAGCAGGTCATCCAGCATGGAACTCACTCCATAAAGACAAAACAATACACGCCGCCAGCGGCAGCCTGTATTGCATGATACGGGAAGGGAACTGCATCAGGTGAGGGCAACAGGAAAATCAGGGGTGCGTGGCAATCAACTCGGGGATAACGCGCTTGGCACCAATGATGTATTTCTGCCAGTAGTTGCGGCCAAGCACATCCACACGCACCAGGTTCCCGCTCGAAGGCGCGTGCACAAAGCGGCCTTCACCGATATAGACAGCCACATGGTTGATGCGACGGGTTTTGCCCACCTTGAAAAACAACAGGTCACCCGCCACCAGCTTGTCCATGTCCACTTCCGGCCCGGCCATCTGGTACATCTCGTGCGAGGTACGCGGCAATTTTATGGTGCTGGACAGCCCAAGGATGTAGCGCACCAGACCGCTGCAATCAAAGCCGACCTCCGGGCTGTTGCCGCCATACTTGTACGGCGTACCGATCAGGCTGAGTGCCACCACCACCATGTCATCAAATGGAATGAGGGGGTTGGACGGTGCCTGCTCTGCCGACTCGGCCTCTGCGCCGACACGGTCGTTATCCGCCAGCATTTCCGGCGGAATGTCGGCTGCGGTGGCCAGCAGGGGCAGGCACAGCAGTGAGAAAATGAAGGCAAGTGCTTGAAAACGCATCCGTTTCAGCCGTTTTTCTGGTCAATTCGAGGAGGCAGTTTCGCAAAACCCGCCGCCGGATACCATCCTGGTTTGTAACCATGTGATAGCGGTCGCATCATGTTTATGCCCTAACCCGCCTGTAACGTCCCTCAGGGGCTCACCGGCGCCACGCGAACCGGCACGCCGTTCAACACGGCGGTTCCCGTTATCGCATCCACAAACTGGTCATCGGTGATGTCATTCAGGCTGGGGCCCGGCGCCTCTTTCCGGGCCACATGCAGCTGCACGCCCTCGCGGGCATGACCAAAGCCGTGGGGCACGCAGACCACGCCCGGCATCACGGTATCCGTGATTTCTGCCGGCAACTCAATGGCACCAACCCGCGACTGCACGCGCACCGTCATGCCATTCGCAATGCCGAGACTGGCCGCATCCTCGGGGTGCAGCAGTGCGGTACAACGGTTCGGCCCCTTCACCAGTCGGTGCGAGTTGTGCATCCATGAATTGTTGCTGCGCACGTGACGGCGCCCGATCACCCGCAACTCGCCCGGCGTCCGGGGCTGCATGCGGGCCAGTGCCCGCGGGATGTCGTCCAGGTACAGCGGCAGGGCCAGCGGGATGCTCCGGCCGGCGGCCTCCAGCCGTTTGCGCAACTGCCGGCGCAGTGGCCCGAGATCAATCCCGTGCGGATGGGCCCGCAGTTTTTTCAGGCTGAGGCCGTCTTTCGGTTTAAGGATGGCGGTGATTTTCTGCAGCGGGGAGCTTTTCCTGCGGGTGAGGGCCGCATGGGTGCCATACGGTCCCGTCCGCAGGAGCAGATCCAGGCCGGCATCCAGGCCCAACCGGTCGATCACGCGCTGTATACCCCGGCGCACCATGCGCTCCAGCGGATTGTCCGTGCTGAGGCGCTGGGTCAGCTCATTCAGGATCTGCCAGTCATGGCGAGAGTCTTCCGGGGCCTCGAACAGGGCCGGCGACCATTTTGCAGCATTGCGCACCATCAAAGGCGCCAGACCGACCTCCATGTGTGAACGCTCGAGCGGACTCACTGGCGGCAGGATGATGTTGGCATGGCGCGTGGTTTCATTGATGTAGATATCAATCGATACCATGTAATCCAGTGAGGCCAGCGCATGATCCATCTGCTGGCCGTTCGGCGTCGACAGCACCGGGTTGCCGGCATGCGTGACCAGTGCGCGAATCTGCCCCTTGCCGGGAGCAAGAATTTCTTCCGCCAGTACGGACACCGGCAACTCTCCTGAAAAAGCCGGCAATTTGCGTACGCGTGAATGCTGTTTGCCATACGAACCGGGAGACCCCAGCGCCAGCAAATCCAGCGGGGGTGAGGCGAACATCATGCCGCCCTCGCGATCCAGATTGCCGGTCAGGATATTCAGGACATGCAGCAGCCATGCGGTCAGCCCACCGAATTCCTGGGTACAGGCACCAACACGGCCATAAATGGCCGCATGCTCGGCCGTGGCCATATCCCTGGCCAGCAGGCGAATGCGCTCGGCATCAATGCCGGTAATCGCGGCGACGCTGGCGGGCGTGAATGGCGCAAGTGCCTGCTGCAGCGCAGCAAGCCCGTCCACATGATGTTCAAGCTCACGCAGCCGCAGATATCCATTCTCGAATATCTCCGTCGCCATGGCCGCCAGCAGAAAAAAATCAGTGCCGGGACAGATAAAGAAGTGATCATCCGCCTTTTGTGCCGTTTCCGTGAGCCGCGGATCCACCACCACCACGCGCCCGCCCCGGTCACGAATGCCCTTGATGCGCCCCATGACATCACCCGCACTCATGAGGCTGCCATTGGAGGCGGCCGGATTACCTCCGACGATCAGCAGAAAGTTCGTGCGGTCCAGATCCGGCACCGGAAACAGCAGCTGGTGGCCAAACAGTTGCTGGTTGGCCACCATGGTCGGCAACTGGTCGACCGACGTGGCACTGAAACGCTGTTTCGCCCGCAAGGCGTGCACAAAGGATGGCACCAGCAATAATGCGGGGGTATGCACGGTCGGATTACCGAGGTACACCGCCAGCGCCTCGTCACCCAGCTCACGACGGATCCGCTTGAGATTGCTCTCCACCTCGTCGAACGCTTCCTCCCAGGAAATCTCCACCCATCCGGTCGCCACCCGTTTCATGGGCCGGCGCAAACGGTCAGGGTCTTCATGCAGGTCCTTGAGCGCAATGGCCTTGGGACAGATATGGCCACCGGAAAACGGATCGGCCTTGTCGCCCTTGATGGAGAGGATCTCACCGTCCTGATGTTCGATAACCACGCCACACATGGCTTCACAGAGATGGCAGATCCGGAAATGCTGGGCAGGTGATGACATGATGGCCTCCTTGGCGACTGGCTGATCATAGCCCTGGTCATTCCTTGAGGGGAGAGGCCTGGCGTGGCTTTTCGTGGCTACAGTTCTCAACTGCGCACACCTGCCGACATGGGGCTAGACTGAATGTCTGACTGGTTAGCTCTGGCATGCCTTTGCCTGCCGCGCCGACGTTGCCCAAGGAGTTTCACGTCATGCCTGCCCCGTCCATCGACCTCAAGAACATTCGCCAGACCTTCACCCTGAAAACCGGTCAGCCGCGCACCTTCTACTCCCTGCCCGCGCTCGAAGCCGCCGGCATTGGTCGCATTTCGCGCCTGCCGGTCTCCATTCGCATCGTGCTGGAGGCCGTACTGCGCAACATGGATGGCAAGAAAATTACCGCCGAACACGTGCACCAGCTCGCCAACTGGCAGCCGCATGGCGAGCGTACCGATGAAATCCCCTTTGTCGTCGCGCGCGTGGTGTTGCAGGACTTTACTGGCGTTCCGCTGCTTTGCGATCTCGCCGCCATGCGCAATGTTGCCGCCGACATGGGCCAGGACCCGAAGAAAATCGAACCGCTGGTGCCCGTGGATCTGGTGGTGGACCATTCGGTAATGATCGACTACTACGGCACTCCCGATGCACTGCGCAAAAACATGGAGCTGGAATTCCATCGCAATGGTGAACGTTACGAATTCATGAAAT
>CAYGBB010000060.1:0-9130 GCA_964347985.1 uncultured Moraxellaceae bacterium | reverse complement strand
TGATGACCAACCACCCGCACGATTGCCCGGTGTGCGAGGAAGGCGGCCACTGCCACCTGCAGGACATGACCGTGATGACGCAGCACCACAAGCGTCGTTACCGCTTCAACAAGCGTACGCACAACAACCAGGATCTCGGTCCCTTCGTGAATCACGAAATGAACCGCTGCATCGCCTGCTACCGTTGCGTGCGTTACTACAAGGATTATGCCGGCGGCACCGATCTGGGTGTGTATGGCGCGCACGACAACGTCTATTTCGGCCGCGCCGAAAACGGCTGCCTGGAAAGCGAATTCTCCGGCAACCTGACCGAGGTCTGCCCGACCGGGGTGTTCACCGACAAGACCCACTCCGAGCGCTACAACCGCAAGTGGGACATGCAGTTTGCCCCCAGCATCTGCCAGGGCTGTTCGGTGGGCTGCAGCATTTCCCCAGGCGAACGCTACGGTGAACTGCGTCGCATCGAGAACCGCTACAACGGCACCGTGAACCATTACTTCCTGTGCGACCGTGGCCGCTTCGGCTACGGCTTCGTGAACCGCAAGGATCGTCCGCAGCAGCCCGAGCTGCTGGAGAACGGCCAGCGCCGCACGCTGGGTACCGATGCCGGCCTGGATCAGGCCGCCGCCCTGCTCAAGAACGCCAGGCGCGTGGTGGGTATCGGCTCGACACGTGCCTCGCTCGAAGCCAACTTTGCCTTGCGCGAACTGGTCGGCCCGCGGAATTTCTTTGTCGGCGCCAGCGCCGCAGAATGGACCCTGATCCGTCGCGTGCGCGACATCCTGCACACGGGTCCGGCCCGCACGCCGTCACTGCGTGAAATCGAGGAATGCGATGCCGCGTTCGTGCTGGGTGAGGATGTCACCCAGACCGCACCGCGCATTGCCCTCGCCCTGCGCCAGACGGCCAAGAGCAAGGCACTGGCCATGGCCGCCGCCAAGAAAGTGGGCGCCTGGCAGGCTGAGGCAGTGCTGAACATTGCCCAGCACGAGCGCTCACCGATTTTCCTCGCCAATCTGGCCCCGAGCCGTCTTGACGACATTGCCGCAGCCACTACGGTCCGCACCGCAGCCGGTATTGCCAACCTCGGCTTTGCCGTCGCGCATGCCATCGACAGTGCCGCACCGGCGGTGAACGGTCTTGATGCCGAGACACTGGCGCTGGCCGCCCGGATTGCTGAAAGTTTGCTGGCAGCCGAGCGCCCCTTGGTCGTTGCCGGTACCAGCGCGGGTGAAATCGGCACACTGGATGCCGCCCTGAATATCTGCCGTGCCCTCAAGGCTCGCGGCAAGACCCCGCAAATCACGCTGACCGTGCCGGAAGTGAACAGCCTCGGCCTGGCACTGATTGATGCCGACCCGCTGGAAGAGGCACTCACCCAGCTAGAGAACCGCGAAGCGGATTGCCTGGTGGTGCTGGAAACCGATCTCTACCGGCATGCCCCGAAAGCCCGTCTGGATGCCATCCTCGCCAAGGCAACACTGCTGGTCATCGATCATCAGCGTACCGCCACGGCAGAACGCGCCAATGTGCTGCTGCCAGCCGCCAGCTTTGCTGAAGGCGACGGTACCGTGGTCAACAATGAAGGCCGCGCCCAGCGCTTCTTCCAGGTGTTCGAGGCTTCCTACTATCGCCCGGAAACCACGATTCACGAAAGCTGGCGCTGGCTCCGTGGCGTGCAGACCACTCGTGATGGTGTATCAGTAGACTGGGATCAGCTGGATCATGCCACCCGTGCCTGTGCCGATGCCTTCCCCGTGCTGGCCGGCATTGTCGATGCCGCGCCGGACGCCGGTTTCCGCATCCAGGGCCTGAAGATTGCCCGTTCGCCTCGCCGCTGGTCTGGCCGTACTTCGCTCCGCGCCAACATTTCGGTGCATGAGCCGCGTACCCCGCAGGATCAGGACAGCGCCCTCGCCTTTTCGATGGAAGGCTATTCCGGTCCGAACGAGCCTTCTTCCCTGGTGCCGTTTGCATGGGCGCCAGGCTGGAACTCGCCACAGGCCTGGAACAAGTTCCAGGATGAAGTCGGTGGCCATCTGCGTGCCGGCGACCCCGGTGCGCGTCTGCTCGAAGCCGGAGATGCGCTGGGTTATGCCGCCCCGACGGCGGTCGTGCGCAGCGAACTCACCGTGGTGCCGCTGCATCACATCTTTGGCAGTGAAGAGCTTTCAGCCCGGGCTGAAGTCACCGAGTCCCGGATTCCGGCACCTTATGTTGCCCTGAATGCCAGAGACGCGGCGGCACTGGGCCTGAGTGCCGGTCAGCCCGTAACCGTGCGGGTAGGCAGTGAAGTACTGACCTTGCCACTCTCGATCGTGGAAGTGGCCGGCAATACCGTCGGCCTGCCCCTCGGCTTGCCAGGCCTGCCCTTCATGGCGGCCGGAGCACCCGTGCTGGTCGGAGGTGCCGCATGAATATCGAGGCTGTCATTGCCTGGTTCACTCCCGAGGTCATTGCCAACCTGATCGCCGTTGGCAAGGCCTTTGTCCTGCTCTTCGGTTGTGTGATCTGCGCGGCCCTGCTCAGCTTCGTCGAGCGTCGTCTGCTCGCACTCTGGCAGGACCGTTACGGTCCCAACCGGGTGGGCCCTTTCGGTCTGCTGCAGTTGCCGGCCGACATGCTCAAGATGTTCTTCAAGGAAGACTGGACGCCTCCTTTCGTCGACAAGGTGACGTTCTGGCTGGCGCCGGCGATTGCCATGAGCGCCCTGCTGATTTCCTTCCTGGTGGTGCCGATCACTCCCACGTGGGGCGTTGCCGACCTGAACGTCGGCCTTCTGTTCTTCCTGGCAATGGCGGGCATTGGCGTATACGCCGTGATGTTTGCCGGCTGGTCCAGCAACAACAAATACGCCCTGCTCGGCGCGGTGCGCTCCACGGCCCAGACACTCACCTATGAAGTCTTCATGGGCCTTGCCGTCATGGGGGTAGTGGTACAGTCCGGCACGTTCAATTTGCGCGAAATTGTCGATGCGCAGAAAGATCTCTGGTATGTGGTGCCGCAATTCCTTGGCTTCATCACCTTTTCGATGGCTGGCGTGGCCGTGGCTCACCGTTCGCCTTTCGACTTGCCGGAAGCCGAGTCGGAACTGGCCGCGGGCTACCACACTGAATATTCAGGCCTGAAATGGGGCATGTTCTTTGTGGGTGAATATGTCGGTGTTGTCGTGGTATCCGCCATGATCGTCACGCTGTTCTTTGGCGGCTGGCACCCCCTGCCCTACCTTGAATTCATTCCGCCGTTCTTCTGGTTCGCCGGCAAGACCGCATTCTTCATCATGATGTTCATCCTGATCCGTGCCGCGCTGCCGCGCCCGCGCTATGACCAGATGATGGACGCCGGCTGGAAGTTCTGCCTGCCCGTCACCCTGCTCAATCTGTGGGTGACTGGTGCGGTGGTACTCTGGCAAGCCGGCAGTGCAGGTTGAGGACCATGACCATGTTCAGTCAGATCAAAGCCCTTGTTGTCGGGATCTACAGCCAGCTGCGCAGTATCGTGATGGTGTTTTCGCACGCCTTCCGCAAACGCGACACGTTGATGTACCCGGAAGTGCCTATTTATGTTCCGCCCCGTTATCGCGGCCGTATCGTGCTGACGCGTGACCCGGACGGTGAAGAGCGCTGCGTGGCCTGCAACCTCTGTGCAGTGGCCTGCCCGGTGGGCTGCATTTCGCTGCAGAAGGCCGAACGGGAAGATGGCCGCTGGTACCCGGAGTTTTTCCGCATCAATTTCTCGCGCTGCATCTTCTGCGGCATGTGCGAGGAAGCCTGCCCCACCACCGCGATCCAGCTTACGCCGGATTTCGAAATGGCGGAGTTCAATCGCCAGAACCTGGTGTACGAAAAGGAACACCTGCTGATTTCGGGCCCGGGCAAATATCCGGATTACAATTTCTATCGCGTCTCGGGCATGGCCATCACTGGCAAGCCCAAGGGTACTGCCCAGAGTGAGGCAGCCCCGGTGGATGTGAAGAGCCTGCTGCCTTAAGGAGACTGCCGTGTCATTCGCTTTCTACAGCGCAGCACTGGTGGCCATACTGGCCACACTGGGTGTGATTGCCGGAAAAAATCCGGTGCATGCCCTGCTTAACCTGATCGTGTCACTGCTGGCCGTGGCCATGATTTTTTTCTACGTCGGCGCGCCATTTGCAGCCGTGCTGGAAATCATTGTGTACGCCGGCGCCATCATGGTGCTTTTCGTGTTTGTGGTGATGATGCTGAATCTCGGTCGCGCCACTGAGGCTCAGGAACGGAAATGGCTGACCCCTTCCGTGTGGATCGTGCCCGGCATCCTTTCGCTGACCCTGCTGATACAGCTGGGCGGCGCACTGCTCGCCAAGGATTCAGGAGCGCTGATCGCCACATCCGTGATCACCCCCAAGCAGGTCGGCATTGCGCTGTATGGGCCGTATCTGCTGGCCGTGGAACTGGCGTCCATGCTGCTGCTGGCAGCACTGGTCGCGGCCTATCATTTGGGCCGGCGTGAAGAGAAAGAGTAATCCGGGCGGCTGTTGCCGGCCTGGCGATGTGATTTTCCGTTTTCTTTCCTGAGGAAAGAAGGCAAAACCAAATTCTGTTTTTTCGAGAGATGAAGCGATGACGGGAATCCCGATGGAACACGGCCTGATGGTGGCTGCCGTTCTTTTCACGCTGGGGCTCATTGGTGTACTGGTACGGCGCAACCTGCTGTTCGTGCTCATGAGTCTTGAAGTGATGATGAATGCCACGGCACTGGCGTTCGTGGTGGCAGGCAGTCGCTGGCTGCAACCCGATGGCCAGATCATGTTCATCCTCATTCTTACCCTGGCAGCAGCTGAAGCCAGTGTGGGTCTGGCGATCGTCCTGCAACTGTACCGCCGCTTCCATAACCTGGATCTTGATGCGGCAAGCGAGATGCGCGGATGAATGCTCTCTATCTCACCATTCTGTTTCCCCTGCTGGGCTTTCTGATCCTGGCGTTCTCCCGTGGCCGGCTGTCCGAGAACCTGTCGGCAGTGATTGGCGTTGGGTCTATCGGCCTGTCTGCACTGACCGCACTGAATGCCGGGCTTGAGTTTTTTGCACAGACCCAGCCAACGGCCCCTTTCACCCAGCATCTGTGGACCTGGCTGAGTGTTGACGGCTTTGCGCCAGGCTTCAGCTTGCGCCTTGATGGCCTGTCATTGACGCTGCTTGGTGTGGTGACGGGCGTCGGCTTCTTCATTCACCTGTTTGCCTCCTGGTACATGCGTGGTGAAGACGGCTACCAGCGTTTCTTCTCCTACATGAACCTGTTTGTCGCCGCCATGCTCTGCCTGGTGCTGGGTGACAACCTGCTGTTCATGTATCTCGGCTGGGAAGGCGTGGGCCTCTGCTCCTTCCTGCTGATCGGTTTCTACTACAAGAATCCGGCCAATGGCCTCGCCGCACGCAAAGCCTTTATCGTGACCCGTGTCGGTGATGTGTTCCTGGCCATCGGCCTGTTCATCCTGTATCGCGAATTCGGCACGCTGCACACCCAGGACATTCTGACGCGTGCACCGGAGGTGTGGGCACAGGGTTCCTATTGGGTAACTGCTGCCACGCTGTTGTTGCTGGGTGGCGCGGTCGGCAAATCGGCCCAGTTGCCATTGCAGACCTGGCTGGCTGACGCCATGGCGGGGCCGACACCGGTATCTGCGCTCATCCACGCCGCCACCATGGTGACGGCAGGGGTCTACCTGATTGCACGTACCCATCCGCTGTTCCTGCTGGCACCGGATGTGCTGCATCTGGTGGGCGTGATCGGTGCCGTAACCCTCGTGCTCTCCGGTTTCGCTGCACTGGTCCAGACGGATATCAAACGTATCCTTGCCTACTCCACCATGAGCCAGATCGGCTACATGTTCCTCGCTCTGGGTGTAGGTGCCTGGCATGCCTCCGTGTACCACCTGATGACCCATGCCTTCTTCAAGGCCCTGCTGTTCCTCTCGGCCGGCTCGATCATCATTGCCCTGCACCACGAACAGAACATTTTCAAGATGGGTGGTTTGCGCAAGCAGTTGCCACTGGTCTATGCCTGCTTCCTGATCGGTGGCGCCGCACTGGCAGCAGTCCCGTTCATTGATGCCGGCTTCTACTCGAAAGACCGCATCCTCTGGGAAGCATATGCCACTGGAAACACCACCCTGTTTGCGGCCGGCCTGCTCGGTGCATTCCTGACCTCGCTGTACACTTTCCGACTGATCTTCGTGGTTTTCCACGGTGAGGCGAAAACCCCAGCACATGCCGGTCATGGTATTGCCCATCACCTGCCCTTGCTGGTCCTGATGCTGCTGTCCACATTTGTCGGCGCCGGGATTCATCCGCCGTTGGCTGGGGTACTGCCGGAAACCGTGATTCCTGAAGCCATGGAAAGCAGCCATCACATGATCGAAATCCTGGCCGCCGTTGTTGCGCTGTCGGGTATCGCACTGGCCGCCCTGCTCTTCCTGGGTGAGCGCCGCTTCGCAACAGCACTGGCCAACTCGGCCATTGGTCGTCCGGTCAGCAAGCTGTGGCTGAATGCCTGGGGCTTTGACTGGCTCTATGACCGCATCTTTGTGCGTCCCTTCATGTTCCTGGTACGGATCAACCATCGCGACATCTCTGATCGTGGTGTTGGTGTGATCACGGCCACGCTCATGAAGGCCAATGCGCTTTCCAGCCAGACCCAGACCGGTCGTCTGGGCTGGTACGCGATTTCCATGGCTGGTGGTGCCGTTCTGGTGCTGGCCGCCCTTGTCCTGATTTGAATTGAAGGTACGACATGTCGTCTGAAGCGTTGCTGCCTCTCCTGATTCTCATTCCCTTCCTGGGCGGCCTGCTGGCGTGGCAGGGCGAACGTCTGGGTACCCATGTCCCGCGCTGGGTTGCCTTGCTCACCATGACGCTGGTGTTTGGTCTCGGCCTGCAACTCTGGTTCGGGCATGACTTCCATCTGGACACCTTCGGGGCCGATGGTGCTCCCACCTGGGTACTGGAGTTTCAGCGCCCCTGGATCGAGCGGCTTGGCGTCAGCTTCCATCTTGGACTGGATGGCCTCTCCGTCCTGATGCTGCTCCTGACCGGTGGTCTTGGTCTGGGTGCGGTAATCTGCTCCTGGCGTGAAATTGATCGCCATGTCGGCTTTTTCTACCTGAACCTGTTGTGGAACCTGGGCGGTGTGATTGGCGTGTTTCTGGCCATCGACATGTTCCTGTTCTTCTTCTTCTGGGAGCTGATGCTGGTGCCGATGTATTTCCTCATCGCGCTCTGGGGTCATAACGCACCGGATGGCAAAGGCCGAATCTACGCGGCCAACAAGTTCTTCATTTTCACGCAGGCCTCTGGCTTGCTCCTGCTGTTGGCCATTCTGGGTCTGGTGTTCGTGAATTACGACGCGACCGGCGTGCTGACGTTCAGCTATGCCGCACTGCTGAATACGCCGATGGCACCGATGGTGGAAATGACATTGATGCTGGGCTTTTTCATCGCCTTTGCCGTGAAGCTGCCCGTGGTGCCATTCCACTCCTGGTTGCCGGATGCCCATGCCCAGGCACCCACTGCCGGCTCGGTGGATCTGGCCGGGGTACTGCTGAAAACTGCGGGTTATGGCCTGCTTCGTTTCGGTGTGCCGTTGTTCCCGAATGCTGCGGTCGAGTTTGCCCCGATCGCCATGTGGCTGGGTGTCATCGGCATTTTCTACGGCGCAGTGCTGGCCTGTGCCCAGACCGACATCAAGCGCCTGATTGCCTACACCTCTGTCTCGCACATGGGCTTTGTGCTGATCGGTATTTATGCCGGCAATACCCTGGCCCTGCAGGGCGTGGTCATCCAGATGCTGGCTCACGGCCTGTCTGCTGGTGCCCTCTTCATTCTCTGCGGCGAACTTTACGAACGCATGCATACCCGCGATCTGCGTGAGATGGGAGGCTTGTGGAGCCGTCTCCGTTACCTGCCACCGATTGCCCTGTTCTTCACGGCAGCATCTCTCGGCTTGCCCGGCCTTGGTAACTTTGTCGGCGAGTTCCTGATCCTGATGGGCACCTACAAGATTGCACCGACGGTCGCCATTGTCGCCACGGCTGGTCTGATCCTGGCCGCGGTGTACTCGTTGCTGATGATGCAAAAAGCGTTCTACGGTGAAGGCAAAAGTTCATCGCCGCTGGAAGATCTCAGTGGCCGTGAATTGTCCCTGATGCTGTCCCTGGTGGCGCTGTTGCTGGCACTGGGGGTCTATCCGCAGCCGATTCTGGATACCTCCTCGTCGGCCATGGGACGGGTGGAGCAAGTGTTCAATCCGCCGGCGGTTGTTGCGCCTGTCATTGCACCACTCGCTGCTCCTGCTGCCGCCCCGCTTGCGGCGCCTGTTGTCATTCCGCCTGTTACCGGTCTGTGAGGGAAATCGCGCCATGACGTTAACGACTTCGCAATTTCTTTCCCTCTCTCCGCTGCTGGTGGCCAGTGCTTCCGTGGTGATCGTCATGCTGGGCGTCGCCTGGCATCGTCATCACACGTTGACCGCCGCACTCACCGCCATCGGCCTCAATGCCGCCCTGCTTGCCACCCTGTATGCCAGCTCGCTGGTACCACAGGAGGTGACTCCCCTGCTGGTCGTTGATGGCTACAGTCTTTTCTACACGGGCCTGATCCTGATCGGTGCGTTGGCGGCCAGTACACTGGCGCACGCCTATCTGGAAAAACACAAGGGCAACCTCGACGAGTTTTATCTGCTGCTCGGTATCTCCGTCGTTGGCGGGATTGTGCTCGCCTCCAGCCGCCACTTTGCCTCGCTGTTTATCGGCCTCGAGCTGCTGTCGGTCCCTGTGTACGCCATGGTCGCTTACACCTACCGTCAGGAACGCTCGCTGGAAGCCGGCATCAAGTACATGGTGCTGTCGGCGGTGGCTTCCGCCTTCCTGCTGTTTGGCATGGCGCTGCTGTACGCCGCCTCCGGCACCCTGAGCTTTGCCGGCCTGGCACCGCTGGTCACTGGCCCGCTGCTGTCCCAGCCACTGGTTGTGACCGGGATTGCCATGATGCTGGTCGGCCTGGCCTTCAAACTGTCGGTAGCCCCTTTCCACCTGTGGACACCTGATGTCTACGAAGGCGCCCCGGCACCGGTGGCGGCCTCCCTGGCCACCTCCAGC
>CAYGBB010000059.1:0-9141 GCA_964347985.1 uncultured Moraxellaceae bacterium | reverse complement strand
GGGTGACATAGGGGGACGAGCCTGCGGAGGCAGTCGGGTTTGAGGTCATCAACAAGGCAACGGCATTGTGGACGCGGCCACGTGCGGAAATCAGTGATGACGACTACAAGGCATTTTACAAGCATGTCTCGCATGATTTCGACGATCCCTGTGCCTGGTCGCACCACAAGGTAGAGGGCAAGCTTGAATACACGTCGCTGCTTTATGTGCCGCGTCGAGCTTCTTTTGATCTCTACCAGCGCGATGCGGCCAGAGGCCTGAAGCTTTATGTTCAGCGCGTGTTCATCATGGACAATGCCGAACAGTTCCTGCCGCTGTATCTGCGTTTCATCAAGGGCGTGGTGGACTCCAGTGATCTGCCCCTGAATGTCTCCCGGGAAATCCTGCAGCAGAGTGAAGCCACGGAAAGCATGCGTGCTGCGCTCACCCGTCGCGCACTGGAAATGCTGGAAAAACTGGCGGAGAACCAGCCGGAAGATTATCAGAATGTCTGGAATGTATTTGGCCAGGTGTTGAAAGAGGGTATGGCCGAGGACACGGTCAATCGTGAACGTCTGGCCGGCCTGCTGCGTTTTGCATCAATGCAGGATGGTTCAGCCAGGCAGGGTGTGGGGCTGGCGAGCTATGTTTCCCGCATGCAACCCGGTCAGGAGAAAATTTATTACCTCACCGCCGACAGTCATGCGGCGGCCAGCCAGAGTCCGCATCTGGAAATTTTCCGCAAGAAAAATATCGATGTGCTGTTGTTGTCGGATCGGCTGGATGAGTGGCTGATGGGTTATCTCACCGAGTTTGATGGCAAGCCGCTGCAGCACATTGCCAAGGGCGAGCTGGATCTTGGCAAGCTCGATTCGGAGGAAGAAAAGGCCGCTCATGTGGCCTCTGCAGCGGCAGCAAAGCCCTTGCTGGAACGTATCAAGGCTGCCCTGGGTGATCGGGTTCGCGATGTCACGGTGACCCATCGCCTGACGGATTCCCCCGCCTGTCTGGTGTGGGGGGAGCACGATCCGGGGCATGGGTTGCGTGAACTGATGGCGGCGGCGGGACAGAAGCTGCCTGAGGCAAAGCCAGTGCTGGAAGTTAATCCCGTGCATCAGTTGATTCAGCGTCTGGAGACAGAGACACTCGAGACCCGATTTGCGGCACTTGCCCAGCTGGTGCTTGATCAGGCAACGCTGAGTGAGGGCGGCATGCTGGACGATCCCGCGGCCTATGTGCAGCGGCTCAATCAGTTGTTGCTGGAGCTGATGCAGCCTGTCAATTGATCCTGGTGCCGGACATGGCCAATTGACCGGGATTGAACGCTATAATAGGCCCATTCCAATAACGAGAACCTGCATGAACTCTTCTCAAGCTTTGCGTGTCGCCGTTCTGGGGGGTGGCAGTTTTGGTACTGTGCTGGCTAACCTGGCCGCTGAAAATGGTCATGCCACTACATTGTGGCTACGGGATGAAGCGCAGTTGGCGGACATGCAGGTCTCTCGTGAGAACAGTCGCTACCTGCCCGGTTTCCGGCTGTCAGACAACCTCGCTTTCAGTCATGACCTGGGTGCGACGCTTGAGTCGGCGGACATCATTTTTGTGTCCATCCCCAGCAAGGCCTTTCGTACGGTGATGCAGGCGGCAAAGCCGTTTCTGCGCCAGGAGCAGATCCTGGTCAGCACGACCAAAGGTATTGAAAAGGACAGTTTTGCGCTGATGAGCGAAATCCTGCGCGAAGAGTCCGGACTTAAAAAGATAGGCGTGTTGAGTGGCCCCAATCTGGCCAAGGAAATCGCGGCACGCATGGTGTCGGGTACGGTTATTGCCAGTACACAGCCTGATGTGCGTGAACGTGTCCATCAGGTGTTGTCATCGCGTTATTTTCGCGTGTTTGCCAATACCGATATCTATGGTGTTGAACTGGGCGGCGCACTCAAGAATATCTATGCCATTGCAGCAGGTATGGCGGCTGCAATGAAGCTGGGCGAGAACTCGCGCAGCATGCTGTTGACCAGGGCGCTGGCTGAAATGAGTCGCTTTGCGGTGCAGCTGGGTGCCAATCCACTGACCTTTTTGGGGCTGGCTGGTGTGGGGGATCTGATTGCCACGTGTTCCTCTCCGCTGAGTCGCAACTACCAGGTAGGGTTTGCACTGGGGTCGGGTCAAACAATCGAGGATGTGATTGAGGATCTTGAGCAGACGGCCGAGGGGGTCAATACCATTCAGATCGTACGGCAGAAGGCGGATGAGTTTGGCGTATACATGCCGATTGTCTCCGGGTTGTATGAAGTGATTTTCAATCGCCAACCCATTCAGGATGTCATCGGGCAACTCATGCAGGGCGGGCAAAGCAGTGATGTCGAGTTTGTTTTGCCTCGAGCGGGCACGACGACATGAGGCTGGTGCTGGTTCGTCACGGCGAAGCCGAGCCCTTGCGCATGCGTGACAGTGAACGTGTGCTGACTGCTCGTGGTCATGAGCAGGCGGTAGCGACAGGGGCCTGGCTGGGCAGCAGGCTTTCCGGCCCCGTTGTTCTGGTTTCCAGTCCGTATCAGCGAGCCCGGGAAACGGCTGGGCATATCCGGCAGGCATTGCCGCAAGCTGATTTCCGGATAGTTGAGAGAATTACGCCAGAAGATGATGTTAAAACGGCGTTGGCCTTGCTGGGGAAAATTGATTCCGTAGAGACACTGGTGGTGGTGTCACACATGCCTCTGGTGGCTGCACTGGCCGGTTGGCTGTCGGAGGGATGTCTGACAGGCGCTTCGCCATTCGCTTTGGCGGAAGCACGTGTTTTTGATGTGCAGGCTCTCGGGGCATCTCAGGCAAATCTCAGGGAGCGATTTGTTCCCGCAGCCTGATACAGGGACAGGGCAGTTGGGGGAGCAGGGTAAATGCTCAGGGAATCGGTATCAGGAGTTGACGAAGCGGCGAAGTGAAATGCCACTGATACTGCAGATGTTTGACTTGATGCCGCGCTTCTCGAACTCTTCTTTCAGCTCATTGATAATAATGCGCTCAACCTCTCCTTCTATATCAGTAACCAGTTTTCCAAACAGGGCTGATATCGGGCCGCGGTGCTCCTTCACCAGTTCGTCCAGGTTGGTAATCTCGATGGTGATCATGGGGGACGCCTAGGTGTTGTTTTCTGCATCATACCCAGCTCATGCGGTGTCGTATAGTTGGCCGGTTGATTCACGGCAGCCGCATTTGCTTACAAAAGCCCATGTGGGCTGTCGCTTGCTTTGTTAGTATCTTCGAAAATCAGTCTGCCATCATCTTGCAGGCTGTTCACGTTCAATGAGGTTGGCATGCTGGAGTCCGTTGTTATCATTCTGTCCACGGCGCTGCTTTCCAGTGGCATCACGCTGCTGTGTGCCTGGTTGTATTTTCAGCGCATGTGGCGACGGGAAGTGGATCAGCGGCTTCGGGACTTGCACGATGATATCGGCCGTACAGTCGAAGTACGCGTTAAACGAGCGGTTGCTGATGCACTGGCGGACCTTAACACTGGCGATGTGTTGCGAGAAGCGACGTGGAAGGCCGCCAGATCTGGTTCCGATCTGCTGAGTGATGGTCTGAATGCGATCATGGGCAAGCGTCGGCGCCCTGAAAATCCCTGATCTGATTGCTTTGGTGGCGTCGGGGACCGACAGCCTACAGACGGTCACGCAAACGGGACAATACCAGCGCCAATCCTGCCATGATCAGTAGAATCCTCTCTGGGGTGAGATTTGCTACCGCGGCAACCGTGAATCCACCTGTCAGCCCTCCAAGTACTATCACCAGGGCCAGCAACATCATCACAAGATCAAGAGAGCGCTGCCGGTTGGATTGTGCCCGGAAGCGTTCCAGCTCTTCCTGGTGGCGCTGCAGGTTTTCGTTGAGTTGACGCAGCTCGGCGAGGGCGTCCCGCATGAGGCCTGGCAGGGGCAGAAAGTCGTTCAGCCAGCTCGGGTCATGCCGGCGAATCCGTTCCCAGATGGCGTTAAGGTCCAGGTGTCCATGCAACCATTCGCGGGCACGTGTTCGTACGTTGAAGTCGTCCAGCAATGCTTCCAGTGCGGCGACGCTTTCAGCCTCACCCCAGACGCGGACTCGCGGTCGGCCTGAACTGGTTCGGGAAGAGGTTCCCAGCAGTGTGCGCATCAGATCATAGACGCGTGCATTGACCCGTACCCGGGCCGGACCAGGCGCAATATCGCATACTTCAACTCCTTCGGAAGTGAAGTACAGATAAAAGGCCTGATAGGGGTCCACCAGCTTGACGCGAACAATCAGGCCACTCAGTGCGGTGACCCGCTCGCGTGTCCCCTTGTCGAGCTCTATGAAGCTGTTGAGCAGGGTCTCGATCAGCCCCAGCACAAGGTGTTGTGCCAGCGGCCGGCCATCCGCACTGTTGTTGTTATTAATGTCGTCGTGGCCAGCCATCATTTAACGGTTACTGCCTGTGAGCGCCAGAGGGGGCACCATATTGATCCCATTCTAGCGAGTCCGCCTCCGGGCACAATCCATTGGAGGCGTCATCATGTGCCATTATTATCAAGTAGTGGCGTATTTGTCCTGTTTGGCCAACAATCCGGGCGGTAATATTGAGTGTATACTCGTCGGTCATCCGCACCCGTCTCCTTTGCCGATAATGTGGGGCGGATATGTTAGCCGCAGGAAGTTAATCCATGCATGAGTTTTTTCTGACCATCTGGAGTCGTCCGGATTTCTGGTCGTTTATTGCCATTCCCTTTGTGGCTGCTGCAGTTGGCTGGTTTACCAACTGGATTGCTATCGAGATGACCTTCTGGCCACTGGAGTTCATTGGCTACAAGAAGCTCAGGCTTGGCTGGCAAGGCATCATTCCAGGCAAGGCCGAGAAGATGGCCGGTATCGTGGTGGATAACACCATGTCCAAGCTGGCGAGCCTGTCCGAGCTGTTCCAGCAGATGGAACCAGAGAAAATCGCGGCGCATATAAGCAAATCCATCATGGAGCGCATCGATGAGTACGTCGATGACATCATGACCGAGAGAAATCCGGTTCTCTGGGACAACATGCCGCTCATGGTCAAGCGTCGCGTGTATTCCCGTGTCCGCCGCCAGCTACCGTCGATCATGGATAACATGGTGGACGACATGGCCGAGAACATCGAGGAACTGGTGGATCTCAAGCAGATGGTGGTCAAGCTGCTGTCTCAGGACAAGGCCCTGATGGTGCGGGTATTCAAGGATGTCGGGGATGTGGAGTTACGCTTTGTAGTGAACTCCGGTCTCTGGTTCGGTTTTCTGTTTGGCCTTATACAGATGGGGGCCTGGGCTCTTTATCCTGAGCCGTGGGTCATGCCGTTTTTCGGGTTCCTGGTGGGGTATGCCACCAACTGGCTGGCCCTGAACATCATTTTTCGTCCCCTGGAGCCGGTCAAGGTGGGGCCTTTTACCATTCATGGCCTGTTCCTGCGTCGCAAGTTTGAGGTGGCGGACAAGTTCGCCCTTATCTCTACGCAGGAAGTAGTCAATCTCAGGAACCTGATGAACGAGGTATTGACCGGGCCGCGTGCCGATCGTACCCGGGCCATCATCAAGCGCCACTTGCGTCCCCTGCTGGAATCCGGAGTGGTACGTACTGCAGTGCAGCTGACACTGGGTGCAGAGGCATATGCCAATATAAAGACGCTTGTTGTGGAAAAGGCGGTGGCAATGACCATTGGTCCCTTGTCCGACCCCAAATTCAACCGGGAGCGTGCCGGGATCATTCATGAAATCTTCCGTGACAAGATGCGGCTGATGAGCAATACGGAGTTTCAGGACCTGTTGCGCCCGGCCTTTCAGGAGGATGAGTGGATTCTCATTGTTCTGGGGGCGGTACTGGGGCTTATTGCCGGGTATCTGCAGTTGGTCCTGATGTTCTGACGGCAATGGTGGATTGTCCGACAGTATGTCGGTGGTTTTGCCATTTCGACGCTAGAATCGCTGATTATGGTGTGATTTTGATTGGCATTGACGGGGCGCGAGATGAGTGAGTTGAAAAAGGCTGGCGAAAAGAAGTTGAAAGTCGCTCCCTCCAAGGATCTGCGCAAGTATACCCAGCAAATCTGGCTGGCGGGTCTCGGGGCCTTTGCTCGTGCCGAAGAGGAGGGGGGCAAGCTGTTTGACAACCTCGTCAAGATTGGTGAAGACCTTGAAACCAAAACCCGTGAAATTGCGGACAATACGGTTGGTGGAGTGACGGGACGTGTCATGGAAAAGGCAACGGATACCCGCGAGCGGGTCGAGCGGGCGTTTGACGACCGGATTACCAATGCCCTGACGCGTCTGGGTATCCCTTCCCAGCGGGACATGGACCAGATCAATAGCCGTCTGGATACCCTGACCCAGATCATGCAGGAGCTGTCTCACCATATCCGCCCAGACCCGAAGTCGGGTGACAAGGCGCCCTGAAAAGGGCGTTTATGGTCATTTTCTGACCGTCTGCGGTGAAATATGTGACCCTTGTCGCAATTGTGTGCGGGAATGCTGTCTGGTTATTCTCTGTTGCAGTCTTCCGGTGTAAAAAGGTATCAGTGACAAATTCTGTCAGCTTGGCCAGTGCCGGGAGACAACAACATGTCTGTAGATCAAAAGAAGATACGGGTAGATGAGCTTGAGGTGGGCATGTACATTGCCCGCCTTGACCGCCCCTGGATTGAAACCCCCTTTCCGCTGCAGGGCTTTTACGTCAAGGACCTGAGCGATATTGACGGTTTGCGTCGGTACTGCCGTGAGGTCACGATTGATGTAACCCGCAGTCGTGTCACTGTATCGCCGGTGTCACATGCCGTTCCACAGGCGGCCAAGCCTCAGGTCAAGGCTGCTGCTGTGGCCGATGCGGCCAAGCCAGCCGCCAAAACAGTCAAGCCCGCGTATCGCACGTCGGTCTCCATGCCACAGGAAGTGGTGGCGTCGCGTGACCTGCATCGTGTGTTCGCCCAGTCAGTGCTGGATGTATACCGCTCCTTGCGCGAGGGTCGTGAGCCGGATATTGAGCACGCCCGCGAGGCGTCAGGACGAGTCGTGGACAGTGTCATTCGCAACCCGGATGCCATGGTCTGGCTTTCCCGTGTGCGGGACAAGGATGCCTACAGCTATCACCACGCCTTCCGTTGCGCTATCTGGGGGACAGTCTTTGGCCGCCATCTGGGGCTTTCCCGGCAGGCGCTGGACAATCTGGCTTTCGGTCTGACACTGATGGATGTGGGCAAAGCCCAGCTTCCGGAAGGGCTGCTGAGCAAGCCTGGTCTGCTGATGCCAGCGGAGCGGCTTGAGTTGCGCAAGCATGTGGATTACAGCCTGGCGATTCTGTCGGCGATGCCGGCTATCCCGTCCCAGGTGCTGCAGATGGTTGCAGAGCATCATGAACGTTATGACGGCTCTGGCTATCCCAATCGGTTGGCAGGCAAGGCAATATCGCCACTCGGCAAGATTGCCGGATTGGTGGACACCTATGATGCGATGACATCGGAGCGACCGTATGCGCGCGCCCTGACGTCGGTTGAGGCGGTGTCTCGTCTTTACGAGTTGCGCAACACCGAGTTTCAATCACAGCTTGTTGAAGAGTTCATTCAGGCAATCGGTGTGTACCCAACGGGGTCACTGGTGCATATGAGCAATCAGGAGGTGGGTGTGGTGATTGCCCAGAACCCTGAGCGTCGTCTGCGTCCGAAGTTGTTGATGCTGCTTGATGCTGACAAGAAGTCACTGCAGCGTCCTCGCTATGTCGACATGATGACGGCTACCCATGACTCACGTGGAGAGCCACTGCGAATTGTGACAAGCCTGTTGCCTGGAACGTTTGGAGTTGATCCGGCTCGTGTACAGCTTGCGGCTTGATACTTTTAATACCCATAAAAAAGCCGGTGTCCAACCGGCTTTTTTATGGGTATTACTGGCCGCCCGGCGTTGACACTGGGGCAGTGTCTCCCTAAAATGCGCCCACTTTTGCGGGAATAGCTCAGTTGGTAGAGCACGACCTTGCCAAGGTCGGGGTCGCGAGTTCGAGTCTCGTTTCCCGCTCCAGAACTAAAAAAAGCCGGCTTATAGCCGGCTTTTTTCATGGCGGGGAATCAGGTGGTGCATCCCTGCTTCAAGCGTGCGAGCATCGGTCTTATTGTCTACAGGGGCCTCTTATGACGGCACAAGCGTCCAGCCCGATTGGGGTGTTTGATTCCGGCATTGGTGGGCTGACGGTGGTTCGAGCCCTCATGGAGCGCTTGCCATTCGAGGACATCATCTACTTTGGCGATACCGCTCGCGTTCCCTACGGCGTCAAGTCGCGGGAAACCATACAGAGCTTTACGGAACAGATTACCGAGTTTCTCCTTGCGCGTGATGTGAAGTTGCTGATCATTGCATGCAACACCATGGCAGCAGTGGCAGTGGAGACCGTCAGGGCCATGTCTCCTGTACCGGTGCTGGACGTAATTGATGCTGGTGCCAAGGCCGCTGTTGCCCTGACCCATAAAGGAGTCGGAGTGATTGGCACCCCGACCACCATCAATTCGAATGCTTATGCCCGCAGCATTCATGCGTTGAATCCGGCGGTTCATGTCTATTCACAAGCCTGTCCTCTCTTTGTTCCGCTGGTGGAGGAGGGTTGGCTGGAGCATGAGGTTACCCGGTTAACGGTCAGGGAGTATCTCAAGCCCGTGTTTGTCGAGCAGATTGATACGCTGGTATTGGGATGTACGCATTATCCGCTGCTCAAACCCCTGCTGCAGGAAGTGGCCGGCCCCGGCATCAGGCTGGTGGACTCGGCCATAACAATGGCCGAGCAGACTGCGGCGCTTCTGGATCGTCTGGGCCTGCACAATCCTCAGCGTGTGGCCCCCCGGTACCAGTATTTTGTGACGGATATTCCCCTGCGGTTCCAGACAATCGGGGGGCGTTTTTTGGGTCGTGAGTTGACCCACCTCGAGCAAGTGCGCTGGTAACCGGTTGATCGGATGACTGGCCGACGTTGTTATTGTCGGGTAATGTCGTTAGTGTTTTAAGCGCGTGCGTGCGTAACAGGCTGCGGGTATGATTCGGCGTTGTTTTTGCCAGTGTCTGTGATTGTCGACGGCGTCTACAGGCCGTGTTGGGGTTCTTCGTGAGCGAGAAGCGTTACCAGGTTTTTGTGAGTTCCACTTATTCC
>CAYGBB010000058.1:7216-9149 GCA_964347985.1 uncultured Moraxellaceae bacterium | reverse complement strand
ATGTAGTTTTCGAGATGGATGCAGTGAGTTGCATTGCGAATGGCTTGCAGCCAGGTGGGGTAGTGGTCGGCGGCATCACGCAACAGGCGTAGTTGATTGCCTGACAGGAGTGGTGCGCCGGCGGCTCGGGAAAAAGCCTGCTCGGCCAGCAGACGTGGCCGTGGCGTATCGCGTGTGGCCAGATTGCTGCGCTCGGCTGGATTCGCTTCCCGGGACATTGATCGCTTCCATGGACTCACGCCAGATGGTAGCACTCATCCGCTGCTTTGGCAGGTTCCTGATTATCGTCGGGTTTGTGCGGGGGAGGCGTTGCCATGATCCGGTCATGCATGGAATGACCGGATCATGGCAGAGGAGTCAGCGTGCGCCTATCTGCGGGCCCAGACTGTCGATGAGGATACGACCTGCTTCCATGGCGAAGGCTTCATCCTCCGGCTTTTCCTTTGACGGATCGGGCGACTCGTTGGCTTCGTCCTCTTCCGCCTGCTCGGCTTCGCGCCAGTTTTTCAGAGGCTCCTGACCCTTGGCAACACGGCGGCGGTTTTCCATGGCCAGACGTTTTTCGTCCAGCGCCTGTTTTTCAGCTTTGCGGGCGCTTTCTTTCAGTGAAAGGCTCTTTTGCTTCTTGAGTTCGGTAGCCAGTGCGATGGTTTCGTTCAGGTAACGGAAGTCCGGATCGCTGGCCTGGCGCGCTTCAGATGTTTTGCGCAAGCTGGCCACGCGCTTGCTGTAGTCCTGGTAAGGAAAGTACCGGGCCGAAGGAATGGTGTCCCATGGCATGGCATTTGGCAGGGCAGACTCACCGACATCGGTTTCGTCGAAAATATTGGGGAAGCTTACATCCGGAACCACACCGCGGTGCTGGGTGCTGGCGCCGGAAATACGGTAGAACTTGGCCTCGGTCAGCTTGAGCTGGCCGTGTTCAAGATCCCGCAGGGATTGCACGGTGCCCTTGCCGAACGTGGTGCCACCCACCACGATGCCGCGACCATAATCCTGGATGGCACCGGCGGCAATTTCTGCCGCAGAAGCGGACAGGCGATTGACCATGACCACCATCGGACCGGCGTAGGTGACAGACGGATCGGGGTCACCCATCAGCTCGATGCGGTCGTTGGCATTCTTTACCTGTACCGTGGGGCCGGTGCCAATGAACAGGCCGATCAGCGAGTTGGCTTCGGAGAGCGAGCCACCGCCGTTATTGCGCAGATCCAGCACCAGACCGTTGATCTTTTCTGCCTTGAGCTCATTCAGCAACTTTTTCACATCACGCGTGGTGCTGCGGTAATTCGGGTCACCTGCCTGCATGGCCTGGAAATCGGCATAGAACGTGGGCAGCTTGATGACACCGATGCGCAGTTCTTCTTCGCCACGCTTGATGGTCAGGATTTTCTTCTGGGCCGCCTGGTCCTCCAGCTTCACCGTATTGCGGACGATGCTGATGGTACGTGTCTGGGTTTCATCCACGGCACCTGCCGGAATCACCTGCAGGCGGACGGTGGTGCCCTTGGGACCGCGAATCAGCTCCACGACCTCATCAATACGCCAGCCCACCACATCCACAAATTCCTGGCTGCCCTGGGCCACGGCAACAATACGGTCGCCGGTCTTGAGCTGTTTGGTTTTGTCGGCAGGACCGGCCGGTACCAGACGCACCACTTTGGTGTATTCGTCTTCGCCTTGCAGGACGGCACCAATACCTTCCAGCGAGAGGCTCATGTTGATGTTGAAGTTTTCCTGCGTTCGCGGCGAGAAATACTCGGTGTGCGGATCGTAGGTTTCACTGAACGAGTTCATGAATACCTGAAAGGCATCGTCACTTTTCGTGCGTTTCAGGTTGTTGAGCTGGCTCTTGTAGCGCTTGCTCAGGGTTTTCTGGATTTCCGCATCGGATTTGCCCGCCAGACGCAGGCTGAGGGCGGCCGCCTTGATG
>CAYGBB010000058.1:0-7206 GCA_964347985.1 uncultured Moraxellaceae bacterium | reverse complement strand
GATGCGCTTGCGCCAAAGGTCGTCGAGCTCATTCTGTGTATTGGCCCAGGGTGCCCTTTCCCGGTCGATCTCCATCGTTTCGTCTGCATCGAAGTTCAGCTGGGCGACACCCTTGTCGAGCTCCTGGATGACAAAGGTCAGGCGTTCTATCGCGCGTTGCTGGTAGCGATTGAAGATAATGAAGCTTGCCTTGACGTCACTGCGCTTGAGCGCATTGTCAAAGCTGTTGCGCCAGGGTTCGAAGCTGTTGATGTCACTGGCCAGAAAGTACAGGCGCTGGCCATCCAGATCCTTCAGGTAGCGATCGAAAATCCGGGCAGAAAGGTCATCGTCGAGTTGCCGGTGTTCGTAATGCAGTTCGTCCAGCAGGTCGACAACATTCCGCGCTGTCTTGGCCTGCATGCGTGTTGGCTGCAGTTCGCTGCGGCTGGTCGGCGCGGTCGCCTGCTTGGCAAACACGGCGGAAAACACAACAAGACCACCGACAGCTACGGTGGCAACAAGACGCTTGCGCGAAAACAGGACGGGCATGGTCAAACCATCACAGGGAGATAGCCGGCCATCTGCCGGGTGCGGGGCCATTCTAGCAAGATCCCCCAAGTCCTTGGCAGATCAATACTTTGTCTTTTCGTTGCAGGATGTTGTGCAAGCGACCAACGGGGGCTGAATCGGGACGGGTGCACCGGGCGTGTTGAGCAAGCACTCATGACCTGACTTCATGCCGCGAACTGGCTGGGGTGATGAGTTTCCTTGACCTGGAGAAGCCGGCCTTGCTACTGTGATTTCTGACATATACATAATGTATCCTTTTGACAGGAGGCCCTGTTATGGCCCGCCCGGAAGAACTGCTTCGCATAGCCCAGGGGCCGCAGACGCCGCAAGAGCGCATCTGGTGGGACAAGTATTCCCACGCAAAACTGGATGCCTGGCGCTTTGTCTGTGATGAGCCGGCCGATGCCTGTGCCCGGGAAATCGCTCGCCAGAAGCCGTCGGGTCTGCTGGATGAAGTTGAACAGCGGGCAAAAACCGAAGGAGGGGTCTTCAAGGCTTTTCTGGATCAGGCTTATACCGTGCCCGGCTGGGTAGACCTGGATGAAATGGAGCTCGGACGCCGGGTGCTGATGCGTCACGGTACCTTGCAGGGGCTGGTGCTGCTGTGCAGTTCACTGGTGGAGGGGTATGCCTTTGCCAAGCCCAGCCAGGTGCTGGTGCAGACCGGCCGTCTGCAGCGGGATGTGTCACGCCGCATCTACGAGACAGGGCAGTTTCTGCACAACATGGTGGGTCCGGACGGCTTGCGGCCGGGCGGGGTGGGGCACCGCACCATTCTGGAAGTCCGTCTGCTGCATGCATCGGTCCGCCATTATCTTGATATGCATCCGGGGCGCTATCCGGAAGAAAAGTACCAGCGTCCGATCAATCAGGAAGACATGGCCGGGACCATTCTTGAGTTTGACTACATGGTGGTACGTGGGCTGAGGCTGCTGGGCCTGACGTTGTCGGAGGAGGAGCGTGCTTCGGTCCACTATTTCTGGCGCTACGCCGGCTGGTTGCTGGGCGTGAAGGAGGAGTTGCTGTCGACGTCGTATCAGGAACAGGAGGTCATGGCGTTGCAACTGCATACCCATGGTTACAGTCCGAGCCCGGAAGGGGCGCAGCTGGCGCGTGCGCTGCTGCGTGACATGAGCAACAAGCCACCTTTCATGATGCCGGAAAAGGTGTTGCACACGATCAGCCGCTATCTGATTGGTGATGATCTGGCGGATGAGTTCGACATACAGGCCTGGATGCCGGTTGAGGTGGCCATCCATCTGGCCAGAGCCGGCATACGGGTGGGCAATATCGGCATGCGCCTGATGCCGGACGCCGGACGCCGTCGTCTGGAAAAAGCGGCCCATGCGCTGGGGAGCCGAACCCTGCGGCAGGGGCTGGGTGATGACCCGGCGACATGGGGATTCCGCTCCATGGCATAGGGGAAATGGTTACCAGAAAAGCCCGGATTTTCCGGGCTTTTTTATGCCTCTGACTGCTTTGACTTGGGGCAGTAAACGGTGTTTAGTGTCGCGCATTCAGGGCCCTTCGCCTGCCCAGGAAGATGTCATGCCCCGCGTTCTTCTTCGTTTTCTCCTGCCTTTTCTTATGACCTGTCTTCCTGGCTGCGATGCCATGGACCTGTTGTTGCGCGATACCGTGGACAGTGAGGAGGGGGAGGTTCGCCTGGCAGGACTGTCGGCGCCAGTGACGGTTCGACGGGATGAACTGGGCGTGCCACGCATTGAGGCCGCCAGTGAAGAAGATCTGGCCTTTGGCATGGGCTATGTCATGGCATCGGATCGATTGGCGCAGATGGTGTCTTATTCCCTGGTTGCGCAAGGGCGTATTTCGGAAATGGCCGGGCCGGTCACTCGTGATCTGGATGTCTATATGCGCACCCTTGGCGTGCGCCGGAGTGCCGAGCGGCAAATGGCCATGGTGTCACCACCGTTGCGACAGCAACTGGAGCGGTTTGCTGCCGGGGTGAATGCCTGGATACAGACTCACAAGGATCAATTGCCGCTGAACTTCAAGCTGAGCCGTTATTCGCCGGAGCCGTGGGCACCCATCAATTCGATGGATGTGTTTGCGATGCTCAATCTGGGCCTGTCCCTGAACCTTCCGGAAGAAATTGCCTTTCTGGATCTGGCGGGAGTGGTGGGGCCTGAAAAAGCAGCCTGGCTGATCCCTTCCTATCCCGATGAGGCAATAGCACTGGATGAGGCCGGCAAGCTGAAGGGTTTCCCGTTCAGGGAGCTGCAGGCCGTAACGGCCAGCCAGTCCGGCCTGCAGAAGCAGCTTGGCCAGATCTTCGTACCGTTGCGCCAGGCGGCTTCCAATAATTGGGCAGTGGCGCCGACACATGCAAAGGGCAAGGCCAGCATTCTGGCCAACGACACCCATATGATGCTGGAGCATCCACCGGTCTGGATGCTGGTGGAGTTGTCATCGCCGGGTTACCGGGCCGGAGGGGTGGCAATTGCCGGCATGCCCGGGGTGGTGGCTGGCTACAACGGCAACGTTGCCTGGGGCATGACCATGGTGATGGCGGACTCGCAGGATCTGTATGTCGAGAGACTCCGGCAGGATGGCGGCAAGGGTTTTTACCAGTATCGGGATGCATGGTTACCGCTGCAGGAGCGTGAAGAGGTCATCCGGATCAAGGGCGAGCCGGATCAGAAGATTGTGGTGCAGGAAACCGTGCACGGGCCGCTGCTGAATGCCGCGCTTCATGGCAGGCGGGTCAACGAACTCATGCCACCAGTGCTCAATGTAGCGGATGGATATGGGCTGGCCGTGCAGACAACAGCATCGGTTGCCGACAGGAGCATGGAGCGGTTTTTCATGCTGGGTCAGGCACAGGATTTCAAGGCAGCCGAAACGGCACTGGATGGCATCGGCTTCATTCACCTGAATCTGGTCTTTGCGGATGCTGCAAACATTGGCTGGCAGGTGACGGGCAACTATCCGCAGCGTCGCAAGGGACGCGGCTATTTTCCCTCGCCCGGCTGGACCGGGGAGTATGACTGGGATGGCATGGTGCCGTTTGCCAGCTTACCGCGAGAGGTCAATCCTGAAACAGGTTTTCTGGCCACGGCCAACCACCGAACCGTTGCCAGGGATCATCAGCCGCATCTGACGAACTCCTGGTATGCACCGGAACGTCATGAGCGCATTGCCGAGCGTTTGCAGGAGGGCCGGGAACAGACCCTGGCCTCCACGGTGGCTTTGCAGAATGACATTCGGGATCTGGCGGCGGTAAAGCTGGCCCGCCTGCTTAAGCAAAAGGATGCTGAACTGCGTGAGCACATCCGCAAGCTGCCTGAGGCGGCGCAGTTGTCCGCAGAAAGCTCGCTGCTGATGCTGCAGCAGTTCGATGGCGAGATGGGGATCGCGGTACCGGCAGCGGCCCTGTACGGCATTTTCCTGAATGGGCTGACGCGGCAGGTATTTGCGGATGAACTCGGTCCGGTCGAAGGGCATGCCTGGCAATCGTTTCTGCTGGCCAATGCCATTACCTACTCCGCCCAGCAGGACCACATGCTGGGGCGGGAGGACAGTCCGTTCTGGGATGATGTGCACACGGCAGGGCGCAAAGAGGGTAAATGGGATATTGTAGCGCGCACCCTGGCCACCAGCTGGCAGGAGGCCCTGTTTACATTGGGGGCGGATACCCAGCAATGGCGCTGGGGCAAGGTTCACACCTATGCCTGGGAGTCTGCATCAACCATGATGAAGCCCTATATGCCCATGGTGCCCTCCATGGTGGCCGGGGCACTGGGGCGGTATCTGGATCGGGGCCCTTATCCGGCGCCGGGCTCAACCAACACGGTCAACGTTGCCGGCTATACCATTGGCGACGGTTTCAAGGTGTGGAATGTACCGGCCATGCGCCTGGTGGTGGATTTCAGCCTGAAAGAGCCGCTGCACCTGATCAATTCAGGTGGCCAGAGTGGCAACCCGGCAAGCAGGCATTATGATGACGGGATTCCCCTGTACCTTTCCGGTCATAATCGCCGCCTGGCGTTCCATGATCCGGTGCTGGTCAGCCAGCAGTTCAACCGGAAGCTGGTGTTGCAGCCGGCAGACACGGTTTCAGAAAAGTAGTGATGTGAGGAGCGGTTAATGGCGATTGGCGCCCTGATGCTGGACGTTGAGGGACTTACCCTCACCGCCGAAGAGAAAGTATTGCTGGCTCACCCGCATGTGGGTGGGCTGATCCTGTTCGCCCGCAATTTCCGGGATGTGGAGCAGGTGATTGCGCTGGTGCAGGAAATCCGGGCCGTGCGTCCGGAAATCCTGATAGCAGTGGATCAGGAAGGTGGACGCGTGCAGCGCTTCCGTGACGGTTTTGTACGCCTGCCGCCGATGAAGGTGTTTGGCGACCTCTATGCACAGAACCCGGGCGAAGCCCGTCAGCAAGCCTTTCAGTGTGGCTGGCTGATGGCGAGTGAAGTGCTGGCCGTGGGGGTGGATATCAGTTTTGCACCAATCCTGGATGTGGACTGCGGTATTTCGCAGGTGATTGGCGATCGTGCGTTTCATGCCGATCCGACAATTGCCGTAACGCTGCTGCGAGACTTCATTCGTGGCATGCACGAGGCCGGCATGGCCGCCACGGGCAAGCATTTCCCGGGGCATGGTTCCGTCGCCGCCGACTCGCATATTGCGCTGCCGGTTGATGATCGTCCCTGGGCAGACATTGAAGCGCATGATCTGGTGCCGTTTGCAGCGCTGGCGCGTGAGCTGCAGGGCATCATGCCCGCCCACGTGATTTATTCGAAGGTCGATCCGAATCCTGCCGGTTTCTCGTCTTTCTGGCTGCAGGACATCCTGCGCGAGCGTCTTGGCTTTGATGGCGTGATTTTTTCCGATGATCTCAGCATGGAAGGTGCGGTAGCGACCGGCTCGTTCAGTGACCGTGCCAATGCCGCGCTGGATGCCGGTTGTGACATGGTGCTGGTGTGTAACCACCGCGTGGGGGCGCTGGAAGTACTGGCCGCACTGGAAAAACGCGGTCAGTTCCCGGAGCAGCGCCGCTTCGAGGCAATGAAGGGCAAGTTCCGCCAGAACTGGCAGTCGTTGCATGATGATGATAACTGGAAAATGGTTGCCGCCCGTGTGGGCGTGAACGCCATCGCGTGATGTTGGCTATATGATGATGGTGTATTTGCGCGGATGAAAACCCCGAAACGACTCGAACCTTTGCTGGAAGACGGACTGATCGACGAGGTCATTTCCCAGCTCAAGAGCGGCAAGGAGGCCACGGTATATCTCGTGATCTCCGGCGGCGTGCTGCGCTGCGCCAAGGTGTACAAGGATGCCCACCACCGTAATTTCAAGCAGGCTTCCACCTATCGCGAAGGCCGCAAGGTCAAAAGCTCGCGTGCCGCACGTGCCATGGAAAAGGGTTCGCGCTTTGGCAAGCAGGAGCTGGAAGAGGCCTGGCAGAATTCCGAAGTGAGTGCGCTGTACCGGCTGGCCGATGCTGGCGTGCGTGTGCCAACGCCGCATGGCTGTTTTGATGGCGTACTGATCATGGACATGGTTTCGGACGGCCATGGCCGGCCGGCGCCACGCCTGAGTGAAGTGTCTTTCACGCCGGAAGAAGCGGTGGCGTGCCATGACCAGCTGATTCGCGAAGTGGTGCGCATGTTGTGCGCAGGCCTCGTGCATGGTGACCTCTCCGAATACAACATCCTGATCGATCCGCAGGGCCCGGTGATTATCGATTTGCCGCAGGCTGTTGATGCGGCGGGCAACAACAATGCCTTCGCGATGCTGGAGCGCGATGTCCAGAATCTCGCCGAATACTTTGGCCAGTTTGCACCGGAGCTGCTGGATACCCGTTATGCCAAGGAAATCTGGGCGCTGTATGAAAGCGGTGAGCTGGTGCCTGACAGCCATTTGACCGGTGTTGTCGAAGAAGATGAAACGCCTGCCGACCTTGACAGCCTGTTACGCGAAATCATGGATGCCAAGGACGAAGAGGAGCGCCGCAAGGCTGCCGCTGCCCAGGAAGAGGGCGACGACGACTACTGAGCCTTTCCGGGCCTGTGCTCGGGCCTTGGGAATCCGCCAGCCGGATTCAGTGTGGCCGGGCTGACAGTGTTACCATGTCAGTCCTGCCCCATGCCCTAGGTCTTTTCTGTGACGTCTGCTTCTGAATCTCCCGCGTTTTCCACACTGTCCCTGCCTGCCGCCCTGCTTGATACGCTGAACGAGCTTGGCTACCACACCATGACGCCTGTCCAGGCACAGACGCTGCCGTCGCTGCTGGCGGGTCGGGACGTGATCGCCCAGTCGAAAACCGGTAGCGGCAAGACCGCTGCGTTTGGCATCAGTGTGCTGAGTGCCCTCAATCCACGGGCGTTCAACGTGCAGGCGCTGGTGCTGTGCCCGACCCGCGAACTCGCGGATCAGGTGATGAAAGAGCTGCGCCGGCTGGCGCGCTTTACCGGCAACATCAAGATTCTGAGCCTTTGCGGTGGCGTGCCGATGGGGCCGCAGCTGGACTCGCTGGAACATGGCGCACACGTGATTGTGGGTACGCCGGGGCGCGTGTTGAAGCATCTGGCCAAGGGTTCACTGAACCTGGCGGCGTTGAAGGTGCTGGTGCTGGATGAGGCCGATCGCATGCTCGACATGGGTTTCCATGACAGCATCCTGGAG
>CAYGBB010000057.1:2341-9213 GCA_964347985.1 uncultured Moraxellaceae bacterium | reverse complement strand
CAGGTGATCAGGCGGGTCAGCAGGGCTTCGTGGCGGGCCGATTGCGAGCGGTGGCTCAGGCGCGCGGCACGCACGATGGCCTTGAGGTCGGCGAGGGCGGCATTGAAGTCGTCGTTGATCACCAGATAGTCGAATTCGGCGTAATGGCTGATGTCGCCCTGGGCTTCGCGCAGGCGATGCGCGATCACGTCCTCGGCATCGGTGCCTCGACCGCGCAGGCGGCGCTCCAGCACATCGAGCGAGGGTGGCAGGATGAACAGGCTCACGGCATCGGGCATCAGGCGGCGCACCTGCTGGGCACCCTGCCAGTCGATTTCCAGGATGACGTCACGGTCGCAGCGGAGTTCAGACTCCACCCACACGCGGGAGGTGCCGTAGAGATTGCCGAATACTTCGGCATGCTCAAGGAACTCGCCCTCGCCGATCATGCGCACAAATTCGTCGCGGGCGGTGAAGTGGTAGTTCACGCCGTGTTCCTCGCCCGGCCGGATGGGGCGGGTGGTGTGCGAGACAGAGACGCCGATACCTTCTTTGACCTCAAGCAGGGCTTTGACCAGCGAGGTCTTGCCGGTGCCGCTGGCGGCAGAGACCACAAACAATGTTCCGGACATGGGCGTTTCCGTTCCTGAAAGGTTGTTACTCGATATTCTGGATTTGCTCGCGCATCTGCTCAATCAGCACCTTGAGCTCGACCGACGACAGGGTACTGTCAGCGTTCACCGATTTCGAGCCCAGCGTGTTGGCCTCGCGGTTGAGCTCCTGCATCAGGAAGTCGAGACGACGGCCGACCGCGCCCTTGTCTTTCAGCACGCGGCGGATCTCGGCCACATGCGAGGTCAGGCGATCCATTTCCTCGGCAACATCGATCTTCTGGGCAAACAGCACCATTTCCTGCTCGAGGCGTTCGATGTTGAGGTCTTCCTTGATCTCGGCCAGACGGGCCAGCATGCGTTCCCGGTAGTGCGCCATGATGAACGGCATGCGTTCCCGCACCTTGTCGGTCTCGGCGACCATGGCGGTGAGGCGGTCCTCGATGAGGCGGGCCAGCTCGGCACCTTCGCGCTCGCGCATGGCCAGGAAACCGGCGAGGGCCTGGTCAAAGGCCTGCTGGGCCGAGGCATGCAGGGTTTCGGTATCCACATCGCGGCTGCGGATCACGCCGGGCAGGCGCAGGACGTCGGTGGCACTGAGCGGTGCGGCATGGCGCGCCATCTGGCTGATCTCGGCGGCGGCATCCACCAGCTGGCGCGCCAGATCACGGTCCAGCGCTATTGAGCCGCCACCGGCGTCGGCCATCTCCAGCCGGAACTGCACCTCCACCTTGCCGCGGGTCAGCGTGTTGCGCAGGCGCTCGCGCAGCGGGAACTCCAGGTCGCGCAGGGCATCCGGCACCCGGAAGGAAGGTTCCAGGTAACGGTGATTCACGGAGCGCAGCTCGCAGGCCACCATCCCGAAGTCGCCCTTGATCTCGGCGCGGGCAAAGGCTGTCATGCTGCGTATCATGTGAATCTCCGGAACGGGCGAAAGAGGCCGATTGTAGCAGAGCCTGCACGGCCTGAATGCGATGCCTGAACGCGATGTTGTGCAGGATGGCGGGGCGGGCGGCGGCTAAAGCCGGTATAATCGCCGGCTGCATACTCAGGAGTTTCCCATGCGTCCCTCAGGCCGTACCCCCGACCAGCTGCGCCCGGTCACCATCACCCGCCAGTACACCCGCCACGCTGAAGGTGCCGTTCTCGTCGAATTCGGCGACACCAAGGTGCTGTGCACGGCCAGCGTCGAAAATTCTGTGCCGCGTTTCCTGAAGGGCAAGGGCGAAGGCTGGATCACGGCGGAATACGGCATGCTGCCCCGCGCCACCCACACCCGTTCGGATCGTGAAGCGGCCCGTGGCAAGCAGGGCGGCCGCACCCTGGAAATCCAGCGCCTTATTGGCCGCAGCCTGCGCGCCTGTGTCGACCTGAAAAAACTCGGCGAAAACACCATCACCATCGACTGCGACGTGATCCAGGCCGATGGCGGCACCCGCACCGCCAGCATCACGGGCGGCTGTGTGGCACTGGTCGACGCGCTCACCTTCATGCTCAACAAGAAAATGATGAAGCAGGATCCGCTGACCGGCCTCATCGCGGCGGTGTCGGTGGGCATGTACAAGGGCGTGCCGGTGCTCGATCTGGATTATCCGGAAGACTCGGCCTGCGAAACCGACATGAACGTGGTCATGACCCAGCACGGCGGTTTTGTCGAGGTGCAGGGCACGGCAGAAGGCAAGCCGTTCAGTCGCGCCGAAACCGACAGCATGCTGCTGCTGGCGGAGAAGGGCATCAACGACCTGGTGGCGCTGCAAAAGCAGGCACTGAACTGGTAACAGGAACGTACAGGTGCCATAAAAAAGCCGGCTTGAATGCCGGCTTTTTTATGGGGTGCTGATGGGTTTTATGAGTTGTTGATCGGCGCTTTCACGTACTCAGTTTTCAGCAGTCATCCGGTCCGAGAATTTCCAGGTGCGGATGACCTGCAGGATATCGGTGTCCTTGCGGATGCTGGCCGGGAACGGAATGAACGGCTCGGCCAGGCGCACACTCTGCCGCGCGGCTTCGTCCAGAATGGTGTAGCCGGAAGATTTCAGCACCACGATTTCCTTGACGCGGCCACTCGGCAGGATCGCCACCAGCAAGCGCACATTGCCGAACAGGCGCTTGCGGCGCGCCTCTTCCGGATAATTCTTGTTGCCGATTTCTTCCACCCGTGAGCGGAAGGCATCGACATAGGCGGCATCCCGGTCAAAGCGGGTGGAGACGGTGGCGACGGTACGTACCTTCGGGCGTTTGGCGTAGGCCTGTTTTTTCGCGGCCAGTCGGGCTTCCAGGCTGGCAATCTCGTCGGACTGGTAGGCCATCGCCAGTTGCGCGTCACGAATTTCGGTCTGCTCCTGACGCAGCTCGGCGCTCTTGCGGTTGTCGTGCGAGCGCCGCGCGTGAGCGGTCGTGGTAATGACCTGACGTCGCCGGGCCTCGCTCGCCTTCATGGCGGCGCGACTTTCTTCCGGCTGGATATCCTGGATACGGCTGTCGTGAAAGCGGGACTGGTGGGGGCTGGTCATCTGCTCGGCCTTGTCCAGGGTGCCGCTGCCACGCTGGTTGGCCTGCGCCAGGAAATCCGCCTCAGCATCTGCCGTGGTGCTCTTGTGCTGGGCCAGCGTGACTTCCATCACCTGCGGCAGCTCAATGCGCGGGGCGGTGAATGCCACTCCGAAAATAAGGATGGCGTGCACCATGATCGCCACGAAGATCGTGAACGTAAGGCGGTCACCGGAAGAAACAGCAGCAGCGGAGGCGGACATTCTCGTTATTATTCAGGGCGCAAGGGCAGGCCGGACAGGTGCCGGCGACAGCAGCAAGTCTGCCTGCCGTCCCCGGGATTGTCCATGTACGGCTTGGCATTCCGGGGTAATGGGCGACAACGCGGAGAAGTCCCTTTCAGGCGCGCCGACCCAGATAAAAACGCACCCGCCTGAATTCGTCGAACTCATTGAGATCCGGCAGGGTTCCGGCATCATCTTCGCCGATCAGTGTGTAAAACGGCACCTGCAGGTTCTTCACGCGCGAGTCGGCCACCAGCACCTCCGGTGCCCGCTCCAGAAACGCGGCCAGAAAGCCGTGATTGGCCTTGTCGTAAAGCACGTCCGCCGCCAGCACGAGATCAAACGCTTCCGTCAGTGCAAAGAAGTCTCCCTGCAGCCGCACACTCACACCGTTCAGGGCCGCATTCGCCGCACACGCCTGCAGGGAGGCCGGATCAATGTCACAGGCCACCACTTCCCGCGCGCCCGCCAGCGCTGCCGCACACGCCACTATTCCCGAGCCGGCGCCAAAATCCAGCACCTTCTTGCCCCGCACCAGTGCCGGCTCCCGCAAGATCCGTCGCGCCAGACCGAGCCCCGAGGCCCAGCAGAAAATCCAGTACGCCGGCTCATGCAGTGCCGCGTGCATCTCTTCCGGCGGCAAGGGTTCCCGGGGAAAATCATCGGCCAGCAGGTACAGCTGCAGGCCGCCGCAGTCCGGCAGCCGGGCAGGCACTATTCGTGCCCGTGACAGGGTCTTGCGGATTTCCGCCGTCAGTAATTCTTGATGCATCGTCACACCGGTCACCAGACAAGAGCGCAAATCCTACCATCTCGCCGCGCAAAAAAAGGGCCGGCAAAAGTGCCGGCCCTGTTGCCCTGATGAAGGGGATAAGAGTTATTCAGGTGAAGAATTTCAATCGGTCAGTGCCACAAAGTCCACTTTCTCGCGCACCGCACAATCCGGGCAGGCCCAGTCATCCGGAATCACCGACCACACGGTTCCCGCTGCAAACCCTTCCTGCGGGCAGCCGCGCGCCTGATCATAGACAAAGCCGCAATCCGGGCACTGGAAGCGCGTTGCATTCAGCAGTACGGCGGCGTTCTCTGCCTTCACGATCGCATCTGCCGCGGCAGTCGCTGCCTGCTGGCGTCCCTTCGACTCGCGCAGGTATTTCTCGCGCTTCGCCGGGTAAATGTTCGCCAGCGACAGGTCACCCTGGTAGTGCTGCTCCACGCGCGGGTCCATCAGGCGGAACCAGAGGAAAGGGAAATAGGCGGGCATCAGCATGGAGGCATAGCCGGATGGCAACTGCGGGCTGTTCTCGAAGTGACGCAGGGCCTGAAAGCTGCGCGTCGGGTGCGCATGGTGATCGGAGTGACGCTGCAACTGGTACAGGAAGAGATTGGTGACGATGTGGTTGCTGTTCCAGGAGTGCTGGGGCTCGCAACGCACATAGCGGCCATCCGCACCCTTCTGGCGCAACAGGCCATAATGCTCGACATAGTTCACGGTCTCCAGCAACGAGGCACCGTAGAAAGCCTGCAGGCCAAGGAACAGCAGCGCACCCCAACCCAGCCATGCCACCATGACGCCATAGAACACGACCGTCATGGCCCAGGCCTGGAGGTTGTCGTTGTCCCAGGTCCACACGGTTTTGCCCTGGCGCTGCAGGCGTTCGCCCTCGATTTTCCAGGCAGAGACGATGCTGCCGATGATGGTGCGCGGCAGGAACATCCAGAAACTTTCGCCCAGCTTGGAGCTGGCGGGATCATCCGGCGTGGCGACATTCTTGTGATGGCCACGGTTGTGCTCGACAAAGAAGTGGCCGTAGGCCACCGGTGCCAGCGTCAGTTTGGCCAGCCAGCGGTCGAAGGACTCGCGCTTGTGGCCCAGCTCATGGCTGGTGTTGATGGCAATGCCGTTGATGGCGCCAACACTGAAGACCAGGCCGATCAGCTCCCATGTGGCCAGGCCGCCAGTCACGGCCAGCCAGGTGCCCCAGATGGTGACGGCGAACTGGGCCGGGATGTAGGAGTAGACGATGGCGCGGTAGTAGGGGTCGCTTTCCAGCTGGGCCACGGCCGATTCCGGCGGATTGCTGTGGTCGGTGCCGATCACCTTGTCCAGCAGGGGAATGATGACGTACACCAGCAGGGGGCCGCCCCAGGTGAAGATGCCCCAGCCGGTGAGGGTGTAGCCCGCCAGGATCATCAGGCCGAGGACCGGCAGCAGGGGGCTCAGCAGCCATTGCAGGCGCTTGGGGTCGTCCCAGGTCGACGTGGCGAGTGGACGGGCCTGTGAGGGGTGAATCGTTGTTGTCATGATGCAGGGACTCCTGTGCCGCGAGGGAGGGCGGAACTGACCTTATCATTGACAAATGTCACATTTGTGGCCATAAGCATAACGCCGTAAAACCGGCGCCAAACGCCGGTAACCCCCCTTGCTACGCCAGAAGGGCACACAGCACAGCAAGCAGAGCCCTATTAATAAGCAGAGCCCCATGATGGACGACACACTCAGCCAGTTGCTCGACGATATCCACTTGTCCGGCGGGGAGTTCCGCTATGTGCAGGCCGGGCGGCCCTGGGCCTTCGGCTTTCGGGCGCAGGGGCTGGCCAGCTTTCATCTGGTGCTGGGGGGCCGTGCCGAGCTGCGGGTGGCGGGCGAGCCGCCGCATGTGCTGGAGCCCGGGGACATGGCGGTGCTCACCAGCGGCCGCGATCATGAGATGCGGGATCTGGAGGCGGTGCCGAACGAGCCCTGGCCGGATCTGGCAGCACTGATCGAGGGGCATAGCCAGGAGCCGCTGCCGCTGGGGGGCGATGGCGCGATGACCTCGTTGTTGTCGGCCCGTTTCCGCTTTGATGCGGATCTGGCGCGCCCGTTGTTGTCGGCACTGCCGGCCGTGTTGCTGATCCGGGGGATCTCGAAGCAGCCGCCAGAGTGGCTGCGCATCGGCCTGGAGTTTCTCGGCAATGAAGGTGTGGGCCGACCGGGGCGACAGGCCATCGTCAACCGCCTCGCCAGCATCCTCTTCATCGAGTGCGTGCGCGCGCATGTGGAGGCCCTGCCGGAAGGCGCCAGCAACTGGTTGCGGGCGTTGCGGGACCCGGCGTTGTCGGCCGTACTGTCGGCCATTCACCAGCGGCCGGGCCACGCCTGGACCGTGACCGATCTGGCCGCCATTGCCTGCCTGTCGCGCTCGGCGTTTGCCGAACGCTTTTCCCAGGTGCTGGGGCAGCCCCCGCTCAGCTATCTGGCCGAACACCGCATGCGCCTGGCCGCCTGGCAGTTGCAGCATACCCAGCAGCCGATCCGCCATATTGCCGAATCCGTGGGCTACAGTTCCGAAACCGCCTTCAGCCAGGCCTTCAAGCGCCTGCATGGCCAGGCTCCGTCTCTCTTCCGGCAAAGCCGGAAGTAATCGGGGTAAAGAGTGGCAAAGCCGGCCGGCAGAGGCTGGGACGCACGCAGGATCAGGCGCCCACTGTCCCGCGTTGCGAACGGGCCGGCCACACGGTCAAT
>CAYGBB010000057.1:0-2241 GCA_964347985.1 uncultured Moraxellaceae bacterium | reverse complement strand
GCAGGATCAGGCGCCCACTGTCCCGCGTTGCGAACGGGCCGGCCACACGGTCAATGCCGATGCGGAAGGGATTGCGCTACATTCCACCCATCAGAAATGCGCAGGATAAAAAAATGACAACGCGCTTCGCCTTTTCCGTGACCGATGAATTGTTCCTGCATCTCGAAAGTGCAGAGGAGCCCTTTGGTCTCCAGCTGGATGTACGCTTCAGTGGCCGCGTGGACGAGCCGCAACTGGAGGCGGCCGCGTATGCCGCCATGCAGCAGCATCCCATGGCGGCTGTGCGTCAGACACCAAAGCGTAGCGGGGACCACGAATACCAGTGGGAGATCGTGGAGCGTCCTGACGAAGATCCGGTGTTGTCCGTGGACTGTGCCGATGACGCCGCCATTCAGGTGGCCCGTGAAACGTTTTATTCCCGGCGCCTGTTGCTGGAAGCGGCGCCGCCTTTCCGGCTGATGATTGCACGGCATGCCGACGGCGACTGGCTCTTCCTGAAAATGAGTCATGCCGTCACGGATTCTTTCGGTGCCTACCGTTTTCTGCAATCGGTGCTGCGCCACTATGCGGGGGTCAGCGATACCCAGCCAGAAGACATGAAGGTATTGGCCGCCCGTGATCTCAGTCGCGAGTTCGGGGCACGCAGTCTGACCGAACGGCTGAAGCGGGCCGGTAGCCTGCTGGGTTATCTGGCGGAGTCGGTCCAGTTGCCGACGCGCATAGCGACGCATTTTGGCGAGAAGGGTGCCGGTGTGGCGTTTGTGTCGCATACGTTTTCGGCGGTGGAAACGGATGCGCTCGGCAAATTGCGTAAAGGCAGTGCCACCATCAATGATGTGCTGGCGGCGGTGCTGCACCTGACCATTGAACGCTGGAACCAGTCGCGCAATGAAAGCGCGGGCCGTATCACCCTGATGAACGCCATCAATTTTCGCCCGATCACCTGGCGTAACGAAGGGGTTGGTAATTTTTCCCTGTGGGTCAATGTCGCCACCCGCGACATTGAGCGGCGCACCTATGAGCGCACGCTGACGGCAGTGACAGAGCAGACGCGCAAGCTGAAAAGCAAGGAAACGGCCGGCCTGCTCGTTGATCTGCTCGACATGACCCAGCTGTTGCCCAACAACCTGCGCAAGGCGCTGACACGATTGATGCCGCTCACCGGCAATTTCGTGGTGGATACGGCGGTACTCAACAACCTGGGCCGGGTGCCGGACTTGCCGGATCCGGCAGGCAAGACGGGGCGCATCAAGGCGATCCGGTTTTCACCACCCACCCATATGCCGATGGGGGTGGCAGTGGGGGCGGTGACCTTGCGCGGCGAGTTGACGCTGACGTTCCGTTATCGCCGTGCGCAATTTGACCGGCATGCGGCAGAAGCATTCCGCGATACCTTTGTCCAGCTGGTGCAAGAGCTGCAGGAAAATTCCTGACCGTGTCGCGGCACGAAGCCGTCGTGCCCGGGTCAGCACATCGCCCTGCGTCAATGCACCGTCACGTTGCGCTGGTACGCTGCGCGAGGAATTTCTGCCGGAACTTGGCCAGCTTGGGCGCGACGACGATCTGGCAATAGCCCTGTCCCGGATGCTGGGCGAAGTAATTCTGGTGATAGTCTTCGGCCGGATAGAACGGCACCGGTCCGCTGATTTCCGTCACGATGGCGGCGTTGAACACCTGTTGCTTCGCCAGGTCAGCAATGGCGTCACGGGCAATGACCGTCTGTGATTCGTTCTGGCAGAAAATTACCGAGCGGTACTGGGTGCCGACATCATTACCCTGGCGATTGGGCGTGGTCGGGTCGTGAATGGCAAAAAAAATGTCGAGCAGTGTGCGAAAGGAAATGACCGCCGGATCAAACGTGAGTTCCACCACTTCGGCATGGCCGGTGGCGCCGGTGCAGATCTGCTCGTAGGTCGGGTGCGGCCGGGCGCCGCCAGCGTAGCCGGAAACCACGGACTGCACGCCGCGCACTTCCCGGAACACCGCATCCAGGCACCAGAAACAACCGCCCCCCAGAATCGCCTTTTCGCTCGCCATGATGTCTTCCCTGATGTCTTTTTTAGCTGGCGTCAGCCTTGGGGCCGCCGCGTCGATTTTGCTACGGGTTTGGAGGCCGGTCGTGATGTCGGCCGGGCCGCGGGTCCTGCCGCAGGCCGCTTCGGTTTCCCGGTGCCATCGTCTCGTGGTGGCAAACCGGTGTGCTGCGTGAGCACGCGACCTTTTTGCGGCTTCACCTTCAGC
>CAYGBB010000056.1:7373-9237 GCA_964347985.1 uncultured Moraxellaceae bacterium | reverse complement strand
TTTCCGCACCGTACGGTATTGCCAGCCTGACCATCGACGGCCACGTCATTATCGAAAACAACGTCTTCACCCCGGTGACCTTCAACACCTCCAGCCTAGGCAATGAACTTCTGGTCAGTATCACCGGCTACAACCCTGCCACCGGTGAAGTCAGCTACTCCTACACGCTGATCGGCAATGAAACCCATGAAGCGCCGCCCGCGGACCAGGACTCCGACATCAACCCGATCTTCGACACCATTCCCATCGTGCTCGTCGATGGTGATGGTGATACCGCCACCGGCACACTGGTGATCCGTATTGAAGATGATGTGCCCACGGCAATTGATGATATCAACGGAGTCGCCTCCGAAAACCAAACAGTGTTAAGCGGCAATGTTCTCACTGATGGCGTCGACGATGTTCTCGGTGCGGATGGCCCCGCCATTGCCGGTGCCGTTACGCCAGCCATCATCGTCGGGACATACGGGACTCTGAACCTGCAGGCCAATGGCACCTACAGTTATACCCTCAATAACAGTGACCCTGATTTCATTGCCCTGAATGGTGGTGGCACTGCCACCGAGGCATTCCCGTACACCATCACTGACAGCGACGGCGACGCCGACAGCGCAATTCTCACCATCAACATCCTCAATGACGACGATGCCGTCACCATCACCAACCTTACCCCTGCCGCGCAGGGCGGTGATGCGATGGTCAATGAGGATGACCTCGATCCCCCGGCAGCACCGGGATCTGCCTCCGATCCCGACGACCCTGTCACCGTGAGCGGCGACTTCACGATTGCCGCCCCGGACGGGGTCAGCAGTATCGACATTGACGGGACCCTGATCAGCCTGGCCTCCCTGACCAACAGCAGCAGCGTGCCAATCTCCATCACCACCAGCCTCGGCAACACCCTGACCATCAATGGTTACAGCGGCAATGCTGCCGGCGGCACCGTGAGCTACAGCTACACCCTGCTGGCCAGCGAAACCCATGCCAGCGGCCTCGGCGAAAACACCCTTTTCGATAGCTTGGACGTCACCGTTACCGATACCGATGGCGACACCGACTCCGACACCCTGACCATCACTGTCGTCGACGACATCCCCAACGCCGTCGACGACGGCAGCAACATCGTCGAGGACAGCGCCGTGCCCGTCACCGGCAGCGTCCTTGCCAATGACCTCCATGCCAACGGCCAGCCCGGGGCCGACGCCCCGACCAGCCTCGTCAGCTGGGACAGCACCACGGCCACTTACGGCACCTTCACCGATACCGGCAGCGGCACCTGGAGCTACACCATCGATAACACCAACCCGCTGGTACAGGCCCTGGATGCCGGGGAGTCCCTCACCGAGACCTTCGCCTACACCATGCAGGATGCCGACGGTGATGCCGACTCCGCCACCCTGACCGTCACCATCCACGGCACTAACGACATCCCCGTCATCACCGCCGATCCCGGCAATGAAGGCGGCAACGACAGTGTCTTCGAGGCCGGCCTGGCCAACGGCTCCAATGCCGCCGCCCTGTCCGAGTTCGCCACCGGCACCTTCACCGTCTCCGACACCGACGGCCTCGACGACATCGACAGCGTCACCATCAACGGCACCACCGTGGCCATTGGCAGCCTGGTCGGCAGCAGCTTCGCCGGCGCACACGGCACCCTCACCGTCGACAGCTATGCCGCCGGCGTTGCCAGCTACACCTATGAACTCACCGCCCCCACCACCGATGCCGTCGGCACCGAGACCGATGTCTTTACCCTCACCGTGTCTGACGGCACCAGTGACTCCGCCCCGGCCGCCATCACCATCGAGATCGTCGACGACATCCCCAACGCCGTCGACGACGGCAGCAACATCGTCGAGGACAG
>CAYGBB010000056.1:0-7273 GCA_964347985.1 uncultured Moraxellaceae bacterium | reverse complement strand
ACCAGTGACTCCGCCCCGGCCGCCATCACCATCGAGATCGTCGACGACATCCCCAGTGTGGGCGCGCAACCTGCCATCGCCGTCGACGAAGATGGCCTCGGCGGCAACGCTGGGGGCATTGGCGACATCGCCGGCAACATCACCACCGTGAACGGCAATCTGGTTTTTGTCGCCGGGGCTGATGGCATCGGCAGCCTCTCTTTCGCGGCACTGGACGGCGGCACCGCCAGCTTCACCTCCGGCGGGGAAAACGTGACCTACAGTTGGGATGCCGGCACCAATACCCTTACGGCCCGCGCCGACAACAGTCTGGTCGTCGTATTTACCCTGATGATCACCAGCCTTTCTACCGGAGCGTACACTTTCACGCTGGAAGGCCCGGTAGACCACGCCAACCCTGACGAAGACAATGTGCTCGTGAACCTGCCCTTCACCCTCACCGATGGTGATGGCGACTTTGCCAGCGGGGCACTCAATGTCTCCATCAATGACGACACCCCCGTCATCGGCCTCATCCAGAATGGCACCATGGGCAATACCCTCGGCGTGCTGATCGGGGAAGTGGAGGTCAGCTTTGGTGGCGATGGCGGCAGTTTCAATCTCTCTGGCACCCCATCCCCCGGCATCACTTACACGACAGTGAACGTACCGGATGGCTCCTCGGTACTGACCGCCACCGTGGATGGCACCAGCGATACCTTTTTTATCCTCAGCATGAGTGCCGATGGCCAGTACAGCTTTGAACTGATCACCCCCAACCCGACCACCACTGTCACCAACACATTGATCGGCCTCACCCCTGGCGGACCGGTTCCAGTACTGATGCTGGACGTCGGCGGCAGCGGCCTCATAGCCACCTTTACCGGTAACGGCGACAATGGCATCAACTCCTCTGCCAACGGCATGGGCGTCGATAACAATCTGGTGAACGGGGGTGAAACCATGTTCATCAATTTTGATGACGCCGCTACGGGTGTCGGCAGCGACAATGTGTTTAACACCAGCTTCGTCATTAACAAGATGTCGAGCGGAGATGACCTGACCTGGACGGCCTGGGATGACGGCGTACTGGTCGCTTCCGGCACATGGACGCCCCCCGCAGGCACCGGCGAGGGCGATGACATCACCTGGAATCTGCTGAACGACCCCACCACCATCTTCACTACCGGCTCGACAGCCAGCCTGGGCAGCAGCGGCTTTGATGAGTTCCGCCTAGGGGCCCTGATGGGTGACGATTACCGCCTGCTCTCGATGAGCGTGGAAAAAGACCTCTTCCCCGGAGACACCACCATCGCCCTCGACTTGGGCGTCACGGATAGTGATGGCGACAGCGTGCCCGGCACGCTCGTCATCGGCATTGAGGGCGACAGCAGCGAAGCCAGCGGGTTTGCTCTCACCGGCAGTAGCGGCAGTGATGTACTCCTCGGTGGCAGCGGTCCTGACATGCTCGATGGCGGCAGCGGCGATGACCGACTGATCGGGGCAGGTGGCAACGACAGCCTGACCGGCGGAGCAGGTGCTGATGTATTCAGCTGGCAGCTTAATGACAACGGCACTGCCGGCAGTCCCGCCACTGACACTGTCACCGACTTCACCATGGCAGATGGCGACGTACTCGACCTCAAGGATTTGCTGGTCGGCGAAACCGGCAGCAACCTCACCGACTACCTGCACTTCACACTGGACGGCACCAGCACGGTTGTCAGCATCAGCAGCACGGGCGCCTTTGATGGCAGCAATTACGCCACCACGTCTGACCAGAGCATCGCACTCAGCAATGTTGATCTGGTCACCGGCAGCATTAATGACAGCGACATCATCAACAACCTGATTACTGGCAGCAATCTTCGCACAGACGCATGAGTGCATTGCAGCTAGCGCTGCCAGTGGTCTCTCCACTGCCCCCGCCAACCACGGGGGCTTTTTTCAGGACCCCGTCAGGAAATCCACCAGGATCAGCTCTGCGTCAGCTTCTCCAGCAAATACTGCTGCGCCATTTTTTCCTTGCCGCTGTCCACCGCCAGTTGCCGGTAGCTGCCATCCGGCTGCAGCATCCAGCTTTGCCGGTTATCGCTCAGGTAAATGGTTAGCGTGTCGTGTTTGGTGCGCTTGGCCAGAACCGGATCGGTAATCGGAAAACAGGTCTCGACCCGGAAGAACATGTTGCGATCCATCCAGTCCGCACTGGAGCAATAAATCACTTCCTCACCACCATTGGCGAACCAGAATACCCGTGAGTGCTCAAGGAAGCGGCCAATGACCGAACGCACGCGGATATTTTCCGACACGCCCGGAATTCCGGGCCGCAGCGAGCAAATGCCACGCACAATGAGATCGACACTGACCCCCGCCTGACTGGCGCGATACAGCGCCTGGATCAGCTGTTTTTCGGTCAGCGAGTTCATGCGCGCCACAATGCTGGCCGGCTTGCCGGCACGACTGTTGGCAATCTCGTGTTCGATATGCTCCAGCAGCCGTGCATGCAGGGTGAAGGGGGCATGCAGGAGTTTCTTCAGCTTGGCCAGCTTGCCCATGCCGGTCAGCTGCTGGAACAGCTTGTGCACGTCCTCGCACAGCTCGGCATCTGCCGTCAGCAGCGACACATCCGTGTAGATGCGCGCCGTCACCGCATGGTAGTTGCCGGTACCCAGATGCACGTAGCGTTTCAGCCGGCGCCCCTCGCGCCGCACCACCAGCAACATTTTTGCATGCGTCTTGTAGCCGACGATGCCATACACCACCACGGCCCCGGCTTCATGCAGCTTTTCCGCCACCTCGATGTTGGATTCCTCATCAAAGCGGGCGCGCAATTCAATGACCGCCGTGACTTCCTTGCCGTTGCGCGCTGCTTCCGCCAGCAGGTTCACCATTTCCGAATTATTGCCGGTGCGGTACAGCGTCTGCTTGATTGCCAGCACATTCGGATCACGCGCCGCCTGGCGCAGGAACTCCACCACCGGCGTGAACGCTTCAAAAGGATGCAGCAGCAATACATCCGCCTCTGCCAGTGCCTCGAAATAGTTTTCGGAACGCGCCAGCCGGTCCGGGATCGCCGACGTCATCGGCTTGTAACGCAAGCGGGGACGGTCAATATCCGTGATCAGGCGCACCAGATTCACCGGACCATTCACCCGATACAGGAATTCTTCCGTCAGGCCGAATTTCTTGAGCAGGAAGTCAGCCATGTGACGCGGACAATTGTCGGCCACCTCCAGTCGCACCGCATCGCCATAACGGCGCGACAGCAGTTCATCCTTGAGAGCAATGGCCAGGTCATCGACATCGACCTCATCCACCGACAAGTCGGCATTGCGCGTGACCCGGAACTGGTAACAGCCCTGCACTACCATGCCCGGGAAAAGCTCCCCGGCATGCTCATGAATGATCGAGGACAGGAACACATAATCATCCGTCCCCCCTTCATCCGATGGCATCGCGATCATGCGTGGCAGCGAACGCGGCGCGGGCACAATCGCCAGATTGAGGGCACGCCCGAAGGCATCCTTGCCCTCCAGCGACACGATGAAATTGAGGCTCTTGTTGACCACGCGCGGAAAGGGATGCGCCGGATCAAGGCCGATCGGCGTCAGCACCGGATAGACCTGCTCCCGGAAATATTTCCTGACCCAGGCCGCCTGCTTTTCACTCCACTGGTCGCGCTTGAGAAAGCGGATGTTTTCCTGCGCCATCGCCGGCAGCAACACATCATTCAGGATGCGGTACTGACGATCCACGGCGTCATGACAGATATCGGCAATGCGCGACAGCACTTCATGCGGCAACATGCCATCCGGGCCCGGGCTGGCACGCCCCAGCGACAGCTGGTGCTTGAGTCCGGCGACGCGAATCTCGAAAAATTCATCGAGATTGCTGGAAAAAATGCGCAGAAAGCCGAGGCGCTCCAGCAGCGGATGCACCTCGTCCAGCGACTGTTCCAGCACCCGCAAATTGAACGCGAGAATGCTGAGCTCGCGATTGATATAGAATTCCGGATTGTTCAGATCAATGCCTGTCACGGGGGATACCTGCTCCGGCGCGGCCAATGCCGGCGCCACCATCATGGGTTCTTTTGTCATCCCGTCATTGCACCGGGAATACATGACAGTTTTATTAAAATCCGGTGACAGCCCGGCGGTTAACGACCCGCTTTCAGCAGCTGTGCCGCCTCTTTTGCAAAATAGGTCAGGATGCCATCCGCACCTGCCCGCTTGATGCACAACAACGACTCCAGGATCACCGGCTCGCGCTGCAACCAGCCATTCTGGATGGCCGCCATGTGCATCGCGTATTCGCCGCTCACCTGATAGACAAAGGTCGGCGCCCTGAAGGTGTCCTTGACCATGCGCACCACATCCAGATACGGCATGCCCGGTTTCACCATCACCATGTCGGCGCCTTCGGCCAGATCCAGGCCGACTTCATGCAACGCCTCATCGAGATTGGCCGGGTCCATCTGGTAGCTGAACTTGTTGCCACCCTTGAGGTTGCCCGCCGATCCCACCGCATCGCGGAAAGGTCCGTAGTAGCTGGAGGCATACTTGGCCGAATAGGCCAGAATGCTCACATTCACATGCCCTTCCTGCTCCAGCATCAGGCGAATGGCACTGATACGGCCATCCATCATGTCCGAGGGCGCCACAATGTCCGCGCCCGCCTCGGCATGCGACAGTGCCTGCCGCACCAGCGCCTCGGTGGTGATGTCATTCATCACATAGCCATCGGCATCGATGATGCCGTCCTGACCATGCGTGGTGAACGGATCCAGCGCCACATCGGTAATCACCCCCAACTCTGGCACCGCTGCCTTCAGCGCCCTTACCGCACGCTGCGCCAGCCCGTCCGGATTCCAGGCCTCTTCTGCCAGCAGTGACTTTGCTTCTGGCGGCGTCACCGGAAACAGCGCCACGGCCGGAATCCCCAGCGCCGCCAGCACCTCCGCTTCCTGCACCAGCAGATCAATCGACATGCGCTCCACCCCCGGCATGGACAGCACCGCCTCACGACGATTGCTCCCTTCCAGCACAAACACGGGGTAGATCAGGTCGTTGGCCGTCAGTGCATTTTCGCGCACCAGCCGCCGGGAAAAATCATTCTTGCGCAAACGGCGCAGACGGGTCGCCGGGAACGCTCCCCGCGAAAAAGCAAAATCAGACATGCCACACTCCGGGCCAGGTCGCCCTCAAACAGATTTCCTAGATTAGCCCAATCGACGCACCAGCGCATGAGCCAGGTCATGCCGCGTCGACCACACTCTGCTACCCTTTGCGCATTCCCGTTTTTTCCTTTGCCTACACACGGAGTGTTACATGAAAAAAGTTGCCGTGATCCTGTCCGGTGCCGGTTACCTGGATGGCAGCGAAATCCACGAAGCCACCCTCACCCTTCTGGCCCTGGATCGCCAGCATGCCCAGGTGCAGTGCTTTGCCCCGGACATTGTCCAGACCCACGTCATCAACCACCGCAACGGTGAGGCCGTGGCCGAAACCCGTTCCGTGCTGTCCGAGGCTGCCCGCATCGCCCGCGGCAACATCCGGCCGCTGTCCGAAGCGCATGTCGATGACTTTGATGCCCTCATCATTCCCGGCGGCCAGGGTGCCATTCGCAACCTGTGTGATTACGCCACCCACGGCAAGGACATGACCCTCAATCAGGAGGTCGCCATCTTTGCCCGCTCCCTGCACCGTGAAGGCAAGCCGATCGGCCTGATCTGCATCGCCCCGGTCATGGCTCCCGCCATCGGCGGCGCGGGCACCCGCTGCACCATTGGCGACGACCCTGCCACCGCCACGGCCATCGAGCACATGGGCGGCATCCACATTCCCTGCGCCGTCACCGACTGTGTGGTGGACAGCACCCACAAGATCGTGAGCACCCCGGCCTACATGCTGGCCGAGCGCATCACCGAGGCCGAGGCCGGCATCAACAAGCTGGTCAATGCCGTGCTGGCGATGGCCTGAGTCCTTATCACCAGAAACCTGTCTTACATTTGCTGACTGCCCTCTCCTTGCCGGTCACGTTACTCTCGGTGGCACGCAAGGAGAGGAAGGCAAGATGACCACCTGGATGAACCGTTTCAGAACACTGGGCACCGACGTGCAAGGTGGCCTGCTCCTGATCCTTGCCGCCACGCTGGCCATGGCATTTGCCAACAGCGCCCTCGCCCCGACCTATGAGTGGCTGCTGTCCATTACCGGTCAGGTGCGCGTCGGCGACCTCAATGTCGAAAAGCCGCTGCTGCTCTGGGTGAATGACGGCCTCATGGCCCTGTTCTTTCTGGCCATCGGCATCGAGATCAAGAAAGAATTCCTGTACGGACATCTCTCCGATCCTGCGCAACTGCTCTTGCCCGGCCTCTGCGCCCTCGGCGGCATTCTGGTGCCCGCCGCCATCTACACCGCCTTCAATCACGATCACGACATCTTCCGCCATGGCTGGGCCATTCCCTCCGCCACGGATATCGCCTTTGCCCTGGGCGTGCTGGCACTGCTCGGCTCCCGCCTGCCCCCGGCCCTGAAGATCTTCGTGATGACGCTCGCCGTGCTCGACGACCTGGGCGCCGTTGTCATCATTGCCGTGTTCTACACCAGTGACCTGTCGGCCCGCGCCCTTGCCCTTGCCACCATTTTTGCCCTTGGCCTGCTGGTACTGAACCGCTCCCGGGTGCAGAGCATTACGCCTTACGCGCTGCTCGGCATTGCCCTGTGGACCAGTGTGCTGAAATCCGGTGTGCATGCCACCCTGGCCGGCATCGTGATCGCCATGGCGCTGCCGCTGGCTCGCGGCAGCGGCAGCGCCGACAACACCACCCCCGGTGAACGCGTCCTGCACGTCCTGCACCCCTGGATCGTGTACGCCATTGTGCCCCTGTTTGCCTTTGCCAATGCCGGCGTCGCCCTCGGCAGCCTGTCTGCTGACGATGTCCTGCACCCCGTCCCGGTCGGCATTGCACTGGGCCTGTTCCTGGGCAAACAGATCGGCATATTCTCCTTTGCCTGGCTGCTCGTGAAATCCGGCATTGCCAGACTTCCCGAACACTGCAGCTGGCTGCAGATGTACGGCGCCTCGGTCATCTGCGGCATCGGCTTCACCATGAGCCTGTTCATCAGCTCGCTCGCCTTCAACGACAATGCTGCCGCCCTGCACATGGTGGATCGTCTCGGCATTCTTGCCGGCTCCCTGCTGTCTGCCGTGCTTGGCTACCTGATCCTGCGTCATGCCCCCGCCCCTCACGTCAAATCCCGCCAGCGAAACCATTGACCGTGCTGACCGGAAT
>CAYGBB010000055.1:0-9347 GCA_964347985.1 uncultured Moraxellaceae bacterium | reverse complement strand
TTCATGGATACCATCTGCCCGGCGGGCAACCTGTACGCCACCGCAGAAGAGACCAGCCGCTTCTTCCAGATGTTGCTGAACGGTGGCGAATACGAAGGCGTCCGTGTCTTTGACCCGCGCACCATCCGCCGTGCCACCCTGGAGGTATCCCGTCCGGAGTTCGATGCCACACTGCTGATGCCGATGCGCTACAGCATGGGCATGATGCTCGGCAACAAGCCATTCGGACTCTACGGGCCATTCACCAAACGTGCCTTCGGCCACCTCGGCTTTACCAGCATCTTCTGCTGGGCTGATCCGGACCGGGACACCTCGGTCTCCATCCTGACCTCTGGCAAGGCCCTGGTAGGCCCGCACCTGCCGGCCCTGGGCAAGCTGCTTACGACCATTTCTCGGGAGTGCGACATCGTTCGTCGGCCGAAATCCGTTGTAACAGCCCTTGCATCGCATTAACTGGTGATGACCGGGTATACTTGACCGGTTAACCACGACGAGACACTTCGTATATGACGACTGCGCAAGAGCGTCCGGAGATCAACTGGCTGCCGGCAATCATCCTCACGGCCACACCGATTGCCGCCCTGGTACTGATTCCCCTGTACGCCTTCAGTTTTGAGTTCAGCACTGCCGCCTGGGTCAGCTTTATTGTCCTGCTCTGGCTGAATGGCCTGTCCATTACCGGTGGCTACCATCGTCTGTGGGCGCATCGTGCCTATGAAGCCCATTGGTCCCTGCGGGTGGTCTTCATGCTGTTCGGGGCAATGGCAATCCAGAACAGCATCCTGGTCTGGGCCTCCGGCCACCGTACCCATCACCGCCATGTCGATGATGTGGACCTTGACCCATATTCCGCCAACCGGGGGTTCTGGTTCTCACACATAGGCTGGATGTTGAGGAACTATGAATCCGGCAAGCCGAACTTCAGCAATGCCAGTGACCTGCTGAACGACAAGATCGTGATGTTCCAGCACAACTACTATGTTCCGCTGGTTGTGGCCATGAATTTCGGCCTGACGCTGGCTCTGGGCTGGATGCTGGATGACATCTGGGGCGTGTTCCTGCTGGGCGGACTGCTGCGTCTGGTGGTCAGCCACCACGTCACCTTCTTCATTAACTCCCTGGCCCACATCTGGGGAACCCGCCCTTACACTGAAGAAAACACTGCCCGAGACAACCCCGTGCTGGCGCTGGTTACCTACGGTGAGGGCTACCATAACTACCACCACATTTTTCAGTATGACTATCGCAACGGCGTAAAATGGTGGCAGTTTGATCCAACCAAATGGCTGATCCTTTCCCTGTCCTGGGTCGGCATCACCAGAAACCTGAAGCGCTGCTCTGATTTTGCCATCCAGAAAGCCCAGCTCACCATGCAGTTCAAGCGTGCCCAGGCCCAGCTCGAGATGCACCCTGCGGATACCCGTATTGAGGCGCTCAAAGCCAAGATGGCCAGGGAATATGACACCTTCACGGTGGCCATGCAGGAATGGGGCAAGCTGAAGGAAGAGTGGTATGCCGAAAAGAAGGCGGCCCTGCAGCAACGCTGGGAAGACGTCAGCTTCCGTACCCGGTTCAAGGAAATTGAGTACCGCCTCAAGATGCAGCGCAAGCGCATGCAGCTGTTACTTAAACAGGCGGCATCAGCAACAGCCTGACGGCATGCACCAGCAATCAAAAAAGCCCGCACATCAGCGGGCTTTTTTATGTGTCCAATCAGGAAACCTGGTACTCGCGCAGGTTGAGGTTAAACCCGTGTTTCAATCACCCGTACCAGGCTCGGCGTGCGCATCACCGGAATATCCAGCACATCATAGTACGACTCCGGCAGATGCACCGTGGCGCAGGCAAAGCCAGCCTTGCCGAACCCGTCACGAATCGCCACCTCTGTTTCAAAATGCAGTGTGACCTGGCTGCGAGTGGCCACCGCCAGCGCCGATTTGAATGCATTGGCCACTTTCACACTGCGATGCCAGCGGAAATCCGGATAAAGGTCGGTAAGATAAATTCCGGCTGGAAACTGCTTTAAAGCCAGAACAAGGCGTTCCCAGAATCCATGAATGGTCGGGTAATCAAAGTAATTGACCAGCCCTTCCGTAATCACCAGCGTCTTGCGCGACGGATCTAGCTCTTTCGCAAATACTTGCTCCAGTGCATCCGGCGTTCCCTGCTCCAGAATATTGATGTCAATCACGCGATGACGTGCGTTCAGTTCCCCTGCGCTAGCCAGCAGCTGCCGCTTGCGCTCCGCCATTCCGGGCAAATCCGCCTCCACATAAACGATATCCCGATCGGCAAATCGTTGAGTCATGCGAGTGCCACGCGGAGACAGGCCACAAGCGATTTCCACTACCTGAGTAATGCCTTCTTCCTGTATGGCCTTAACCAGCAGATGATCAATAACATGATGCCGTTGCAGCAGCATGATCTCATTGTTGGTACCCAGCAGAAACTTGCCAGCCCACTCCATGGGTCTGCCTGCCAGATAAAGCCAATGGCCCTGTCGCGATGCCAGAAAAGGCACGGAAAGACCATGCCGGTGCCAGACTTCACCCGTGTAGAAAGCGGTAAAAGAAACTCCGGAGCTGTCTGTTTTGGCAGTCATGCACTAGTCCTTCACATTGACGAATGAGGCACTAACGCTAGCCGGTAATGTCAGTCACAACAACAGCCATGCAGGCCAATCCTGGCCAGCCAGATGACAGACTGGATGTTGATCAGATCGACAGATTCACCACATCCAGCCGGCTTTCATCCATCGGCTTTTCGTCCAGCGGTGCCGTCTTCAAGTTGACGAAATCAAACAGCTCGCGGTCAGCCAGCTGTGATGGCGCCACATTCTGGATGGCGGTGAACATGGAATCCAGGCGCTGCGGATACTGACGATCCCAGTCACGCAGCATTTCGTTGATCATGGCGCGCTGCAGGTTCTCCTGCGAGCCACAGAGATTGCAGGGAATGATGGGAAAGCCCTTCAGACGGGCAAACTCGGCAATGTCCTTTTCCTTGCAGTAGGCCAGTGGCCGGATCAGGATGTTTTTGCCGTCATCAGAGAGAAGCTTTGGGGGCATGGCCTTAAGCTTGCCTCCATGGAACATGTTCAGGAAAAGGGTCGCCATGATGTCATCACGGTGATGACCCAGCGCCACCTTGGTGGCCCCGATTTCCTGGGCAAAGGCATACAGATTGCCGCGACGCAGACGCGAGCACACCGCACAAAAGGTTTTACCTTCCGGGGTCAGCTCCTTGACGATGCTGTAGGTGTCCTTTTCCAGAATGTAGAACGGCACGCCGCGCCTGGTGAGGTATTCCGGCAGGATATGCTCGGGAAAGCCGGGCTGCTTCTGGTCCAGATTGACGGCGACAATCTCAAAGTTCACCGGCGCACTGATCTGCAGGTTCAGCAGGATTTCCAGCATGGTGTAACTGTCCTTGCCCCCGGACAGACACACCATCACCTTGTCACCCTCTTCAATCATGTTGAAGTCAGTGATGGCTGTTCCTACCAGACGTCGCAACCGCTTCTGCAGCTTGTTGAACTCCGTGCGAACTTTCTTGTCCAGACCCTCCTGGACAGCCGCAGTTGACTCATCGACGGAAACAACCGACTCCTCGGCATCTACAGCCGCCAGAGACTCCGGGTAAAACACGACAGGGTTCGAGGAAGCGTTCACATCACATACCGGTAAAAGCGGAAACGGCGCGAATTTTCGCCGCTTGATGACCTGTTGGCAATGCGGCCAGTCAGTTAACAACAAACTGCCGTGGCGGCTCAGGTGACTTTGACCTTGCGGATCAGTCTGGACAGCAAGCCGGGAGACAGCCGTCCGAGGTAAACCGCCAGCCTCTCCTTGCCGGCGATGATGATCCTCTCCTCCTCCCGTGCCAGCGCGGAGACTGCCTTGCCGGCAAACTCTTCTGCAGACATGGCTGTTGCCTGCTTGTCGTCCATTTTGCCATGAGCCTCCCCAGAGCCAGAGAGCGCCGCCATCGTGACATTGCTACGTACAAAACCGGGATAAACCACAGAAACACGCAAGCCACTGTCATGGACTTCGGCACGCAGGGCATCATAGAAGCCCGCTATGGCATGTTTGGCTGCCGCATAGGCAGAACGGTAGGGGGTCGCCACCAAGCCCACCACAGACGACACCACGACCAGCTGGCCAGCACCATGGGCCAGCATGTGAGGCAGAACCGCCTTGGTTAGCGCAACCGGCCCGAAGAAATCGACCTCCATGATGCGTCGGTCCACTTCCAACCCGGTATCCTTGACCAGCGAACGCTGGCTGACACCGGCATTGTTGACCAGTACATCAATACGCCCGCACTGGGTCAGTACTGCCTCAACCTTGCTGGCCATGGCGTCGGTATCCACCATGTCCATTGGCAACACAAAATGCTGATCCGCGTTCACGCAGCGCTCGCGCACCGACTCCAGCACATCCGCACGCCTTGCTGACAGCACCAGTCGGGCACCCCGTCGCGCAAACTCGTACGCCAGACCTTCGCCAATCCCACTGGACGCACCAGTGATCCACACCACCTTGTCACGATAATCCAGCATGATGAGCTCCCTTTGGCTTCCGAGGTTGATCGAGTTACAGCCCCAGCGATTGATTAATGGCGCGCAAGGCCTCTGTGGGGCTTGCAGATTGCGTAATCGGACGTCCGATCACCATGTAGCTCACGCCTGCCGCCTGCGCCTGTTCCGGCGTCATGATGCGGCGCTGATCCCCGGCCTCACTCGAGGCAGGCCGGATTCCCGGAGTAACCAGCAGAAAGTCTTTACCCAGCTGTTCACGCAGCACAACGGACTCCTGGGCCGAACACACCACACCATGCAACCCGCACTCCTTGGTCAGTGCTGCCAGTCGCTTGACCTGGCTGATCGGCTCAACATCCAGACCGATATCAGCCAGATCTTCCCGCTCCATGCTGGTCAGCACCGTGACCGCTATCAATTTCGTGGCATAGTTTCCGGCGACAAGCCGCTCACGAGCGGCCGACATCATCCGGCGACCGCCCGACGCGTGCACATTGACCATCCACACACCGAGATCTGCCGCTGTGGCCACGGCAGCCGCTGTCGTATTCGGAATATCGTGAAACTTGAGGTCCAGAAAGATATCGAAACCTCTATCCTGCAGGGACCTCACAATCCCGGGGCCCTCAGCGGTGAACAACTCCTTTCCTACCTTCAGTCGACATTCAAGCGGCGACAGGGAATCCGCCAGTGCCAGAGCATCAGCAGCGCGCGCCACATCCAGCGCAACAATCACGGGAGAGCGCACAGAAGAACGTGCAGAAGACTGGAGAGACATGCACACCTCAACGAAAACTTTAGCTGAGGCATTGTAACGGAAGGCAGCCGCCGGCGGAGAGATTTAAGTGCGAGACAACGTGCAGGATCGGGTATCAGCGGCCTTTGCCGAGAACTTCTTGCAACTGCCGCACCTCACGCTTCAACCAGTACAGGCGCGTATTGAGCTTGAGCAAACCAAACAGATTAAAGCCCACAAACAGACCAACAAGGCTGCCCACGGCAAAGCTGCAGAGCACAACCATGCCGGCATTGACATCCGATGCCGCGAAAAACAACAGATTGAGGGAGACAGTCTGGCTGTTCACAACGACCAGCCAGAGGCCGGCAAACAACAGGAGCAATGCCCCGCCAATATAAAACACCTTGCGGAACCAGGACACGTCAGGCCTCCGTCGGCTTTGCCGCTACAACCGCCGCCGCTTCCGCAGCCAGCTCTTCCTGCAGGCTCTCGTTGACGCGATCCTTGAGTTCCTTGCCGGGCTTGAAGTGCGGAACATACTTGCCGGCCAGGGTTACTGCCTCGCCTGTTTTTGGATTACGGCCTACTCGCGGTTCGCGATAATGCAGGGAAAAACTGCCAAAGCCCCGAATCTCGATACGCCCTCCGGTAGAGAGCGTTTCCGACATCTGCTCGACAATGGTCTTGACCGCCAACTCGACATCCTTGGCCGTCAGCAGTGTCTGCTTCGCCACGATTCGGTCGATCAGTTCGGACTTGGTCAGCGCCATTACAACACTCCCTGAGGGGTTCAGACGGCCTCTTTCATTGGCTTACAGAGGCTTTTTCGAGAACGATTGGGATATCCGATGTAACAACCTGATTCTAAACACAAAAAAAAGGGATTGGCAAATACGCTTACCGTCATTGCTTGTAAATTTCTACCGTGCATTAAGAGCCCATGTGATGAGCCCCGGCGAGCACCAACGCAGTCATGACGTGTTCAAGAATGGCCGCCCCAGAGCTTCCTTCAGGCGGCTGTCACTTGACGCCAGCCAATGTCGTTCCATGCCATCGTCCCTGCACAGGGCAGACCCTTACAATTGCCTCCATTAATACAAGAACATTCTCACCCGAACCGGGCTGCCCGCTTTTTTCAGACACAGACTGCGTTTGCCGCGCCCTGAGTAACTGTGCTTTCACACAATAAGAACATGCGCTGGAGCCTTCATGAAACACCGCCTTTCATTCTTGCTGGCCCTGCTGGCCATGTTCTCTCTGGCCCTGAGCGGCTGCACCTCCCTCCCCGCCGTCAGCAAGCTGCCCGGCCAGTACACGGTCTACCCGGACGCCGAGCCGGGCATTCTGAAGACGGCGGACGGTCTGACGCTTTACAGTCAGTGGTGGAAACCCAAGCAAGCCGAACCCAGGGCGGTCGTTGTTTTACTGCACGGCACTGCCGCCCATGCCGGTGCCTACACCCCCTGGGCCGAATACCTGACCAGCCAGGGTTATGCCATGTTCGCCTTCGACATGCGCGGCTGGGGCCAGTCCCAGGGCTTCGGCCGACGCGCTTTTGTGCGCAGCCACGATGAGTATGTGGATGACCTCGCGCCGGCCTTCGCCGAAGTACAGCGCGTTTATCCCGGTAAACCTATATTCCTGCAAGGCGAGTCGCTGGGCGCCGGCGTGGCCTTGCTGGCCAGCATCCGTGGGGGCTTTCCCACGAAGGGCCTGATCCTCAATGCGCCGCCGGTGTACGTAAACTTCAAGATCGGACCAGGCCGCATGCCGAACTGGTTGGCGACGCCGACCGTGTGGACCGCTGGCCGCGTCGGCTGGATGGTGCCAAATGCACCGATCTATCCGATGCAATATGACTTCGCACTGTCGTGGATGTGGAACAAGGCCATCTTCGACGACTTCAGCCGCCAGATGATCAAGGAGGAGCCCAATTTCACCCATAGCACTATCGCCGCCTCTTATATCACCACCCTGGGCAAAGGCGCGGCGAAAGTCCGTGACAATATCGCCGCCGTCAAGGAGCCCTTTATCGTGCTGCAAGGAGATAAAGACTACCTGGTGTCTACCTCAGGCTCCGGTGATTTACTGATGAAAAAAACCAGCAGCAAAGACAAGACCCGCTTCGTTTACACGGGTATGTCGCACTGCACCCTGCACGATGCCGGTCGCGGCGCCGTCTGGGCCGACATCGTCAGCTGGCTGGATGCCCGCGTGCCAAGGCCAGGGGAGTCCGCCGAGTCCATGGCGCACCGTCAGGCCGAAGCCCGAAAGCTGATCGCAGAAACGCCAGAACAGGCTTATCGCCGCATGGAGAACCAACACGGCAGCCTGGTGAGCTGGCGTCCGGTCGCCCCCGAAGAAGCTGAGAAACCCGCTCCCGCAGAACAGGCAGCCGTTACGCCTGCAGCCGAGATGGCGTTGTAGGGAAGTTGCCATCATGCAACGGAATCCGCCTGCTCTGACCACGCGGAGGAATGAGGCTGCCTCGGCGCCGCGGTGGCAGCACACCCTCCTCTGCCCGTGATGAAGGCCTATGGAAGGCAAGCCGCGAGCCGTAATCCTGCTGGCGCTGCTCGAGCGCATCGCCAAATCGTGGATCCCCTCATGACAAAACGCAACACCATCCCGCTCGATGCAATCACCACCATCGCGACCGAAGACGAGTGCGCGCCTGAAACAGCAAGACTCACGCGCAAAGACGTGAACACCCTCTGGACCCAAATTGAGGCGCTCTACCACACCGGCATGTTCCCTGCGGTCAGCGTGGTGCTACGCCGGCGCGGCAAGATCGTGCTCAAGCGCGCGATAGGCCACGCACGCGGCAACGGGCCGGGCGAGACCGGCGTGCCACAAGTCCTGGCCACGCCTGACACGCCGATCTGCCTCTTTTCCGCCTCCAAGGCGGTAACCGCGCTGATGGTGCACAAGCTCGCCGAGTCAGGGCGGATTTCGCTCGACAAACCAATCGCCGAGTACCTGCCCGAGTACGCGCAACAGGGCAAGACGTGGACGACGGTACGCCAGCTGCTGGCACATCGTGCCGGCATCCCTGCCATGATGGTGAGGAACGCCTGGGAAGGCCAGATCTACGATTTCGACGGTGCGGTGCAGGCTTTGTGCGCCGCCAGGTCGCATAACCATGACGATCGCACGCTTGCCTACCACGCGCTCAGCGGCGGTTACATCCTCGGTGAAATAATACGTCGCGCCACCGGCCGCGAGTTGAATGAACTCCTGCGCGAATGGTTTGCCGAGCCACTGGGCTGTCGCTACTTCACCTTCGGCCTGCCGCTGCGGGAGCGCTCCTTGGTGGCGACGAACTACCGCACCGGGCCGAAGACATGGCCGGTCGAGGCCATTGTCAGGCGCACACTCGGCGGGTCCTCCGAACAAGTCTGCGAAGTCTCCAATGGCGAACGCTTCCTCTCCGCCGTGATCCCCGCAGCAAACATGCACGCCACCGCAGACGAGATCGGCCGTTTCTACCAGATGCTGCTTGACGGTGGCGAGTACAACGGGCAGCGCATCCTGAAGGCAGACACCGTCGCTGAGGCGATACAGCCATATGGCAAGCGCCAGATCCTCCGCGGACTGTGGGTGCCGATGCGCTACTCCGCCGGTCTGATGCTCGGAGAGCGTGGCATCAACTGGATCGGCACGAACAATCCACAGGCCTACGGGCACGCAGGGTACCAGCAGATTCAGTGCTGGGCTGACCCCGAGCGCGACATCGCAGTGTCCATCCTCACCACCGGCAAGGCCCTGCCGAGTGCTGGTGCTATCCCGATGATCCGGCTGCTCGGCGCCATCAACAGGATATGCGCGCCGCTTGTACGCTAGCGCCTTCTGCGGATCAGCGATGAACCAAAAAAAAGCCCCGCAATGCGGGGCTTTTTTTGTACAACCAGCCGGGAGGCTTAGTTGCCCATCTGCGCCTTGATCAGGTCGCCGATGGTCTTGGGGCCAGCTGCTGCATCTGGCTCCTGCTCGCGCAGATCCTTGATGGCCTCACGCTCTTCCACTTCATCCTTGGCCTTGATGGACAAGTTGATGACGCGGGAC
>CAYGBB010000054.1:7133-9464 GCA_964347985.1 uncultured Moraxellaceae bacterium | reverse complement strand
ATTTCAGTCCGCACTGTTACGCAGCAGACAGAAGACCACATGGCCTGTGTACCCGACAACAGAACACCATCATGACAAACAAGGAATGTTGCGCAGCCTGCCCGCAGCGTAAATAACGGTGACGGCTGCCTGCCCCAACGCCGCCTGCCGCAAAAACAACAGGGGCGGACTGCGTTACCGCAATCCGCCCCTGTCAATCCAGCGCAATGGTCGGCAAGGTCACACCACGCCGACGCCCCCCAGCTTCTTGCTGCGACGCTTGGCACCCATTTCCAGCAGGCGCTGGTAAGAGGTTGGCAGGATGCGCTGCATCATGTCGATGGCAATGGCATCCGGACCGATCAGCAAACGGCGGCTGTTTTTCATGATGGCGCCGACCACGGCTTCTGCGGCTTTTTCCGGCGTGGTGATGAACGCCTTTTCGAAATCGCGCGTGGACTTTTCATCGACCATGCCTTTGGTTTCAGTAACGCGGGCATTGCGGGCAATGTTGGTCTTGATACCGCCCGGGTGCACACAGGTCACGCCGATATTGAGGCCGGCAATTTCCATTTCTTCGCGCAGGGCCTCGGTAAAACCCTTCACGGCAAACTTGGCCGCATTGTAGGCGGACTGCGTGGGAACGGCGATCAGGCCGAACACGCTGGACACGTTGACGATGGCGCCTTCACCGGCGGTCTTGATGTGCGGCAGGAAGGCCTTGGTGCCATACACCACGCCCCAGAAATTGATGCCCATCAGCCATTCGAAATCGTCGTAGCCCATGTCTTCAACGGTCGCGCCCAGCGCCACACCGGCATTGTTGAAGATGATGTTGACGAGGCCGTGCTCGCGCACGACATCATCCGCCCAGGCGTACATCTGCTCACGGCTGGCCACGTCGACACGCTTGGAGGTGACCTTGACGCCATGGGTACGGCACTGCTCGACGGTTTCCGCCAGGCCCTTCTCGTTCACATCGGAGAGCGCAAGGTGGCAGCCCTTGCTGGCCATGAGGATGGCGGTGGCACGACCGATACCGGAACCCGCACCCGTGATGGCGGCAACCTTGTCTTTCAGCGTCTTCATGATTCGTTTCCTGAGGCGTTGGAGAGGAACAGGGCCGGAGGGGCCGGTCTTGTGACCGGGCATCCCATCTGGCAACATGGGTTGTCACATTACGAGGCACCCCGTGGCCTGTCAACCACCGCCGGGGCCACTTTCCGTCATTTCAGGCCAACCCCCTGAACTGTACGACCGAAAATGCACGACCTGACAAGAGCGGTTCAACATGAGCAGCCCGACGAGAAACACCCGATGAACGAACCCGCCACCCGCCGCTACCGTGGTGCCAGTGCCGAACAACGCCAGCACGAGCGCCGCGAAAAACTGCTGGAGGCCGGCCTCAGGGTATTCGGGGAGGTGGGCTATCACGCCGCCACGGTCCGTGGCATCTGCCAGGAGGCCGGCCTCACCGAGCGCTATTTCTATGAGTCGTTTGCGAACAGCGAAGATCTGCTTTGTGCGGTGTATGAGCAGGTGATTACCACCCAGCGCGAACGCATGCTGACCGCCATCAACAGTGCACTGCCCGATCAGGCAGCCATGATCCGTGCCGGGCTGACCGCCTTTCTGGCGTTTGCCAAGGAAAGCCCGGCCAGTGCCCGCGTGCAGTTTCTGGAAGTACTGGGGGTCAGTCCGCGCGTGGACCAGCTTTACCGGCGCGCCATCGAAACGTTTGCCCAGCTGTTGCGCGGCTTGAGTGAGAGCAGCCGCCCCGTGCCGCCCAGAGCCGACATGGATACCTTGTCCGTGGGCCTTGTCGGCGCCATGGTCGGCATCGGCTCACGCTGGATGCTGACGGGGTTTGTGCAGCCCCTGGAAGAAGTCGTGGCTACTTCGCAGATCATTTTTACCGGGGTGATGGAGCAGCTCCAGCACCACTGAGAAAACCACTCCCTCAGCGGGACAGGAACCGGACCACCGTGATTAGCGCGGCACACTCACGTAGTTCATGCGGCGCTGGATAATGCGGGTCTTGCGCAGCAGGCGGCGATCATTCCGGTGTTTGTCGTAATAGCGCGGATTTGGCACCATCGCGGCCAGCTTCGCCGCTTCACCGGCCGAAAGATTCTTCGCCGACTTGCCGTAATAATGACGTGCCGCGGCTTCGGCACCAAAGACGCCATCACCCCATTCAATGACATTCAGATAGATTTCAAGGATGCGACGCTTGCTCATGATGTTTTCCATCATGAAGGTAATCATGGCTTCTTCTGCCTTGCGCCACGGCGTACGTTTGCCGGAGAGGAAAAGGTTTGGATAGAGGATTCGGCAGACGGTGCATCCAGC
>CAYGBB010000054.1:2299-7123 GCA_964347985.1 uncultured Moraxellaceae bacterium | reverse complement strand
CCGCCACTATCTGTCCCTTCGTCAGGTTTTTCTCCCACGCATCCTGCATGCCTTCCCAGTCAAAACCCTCGTGCTGCAGGAACTTGGCATCCTCGGACGCAATGACCGCACGCTTCAGGTTTCTCGAAATCTTTTCATACGGCACCCACTTGTGGTGCAACTCGGCATCGGGGTTCTTGTCCTGCATGACATCCAGGCGCGCCTCCATGAAGGCCGACGTGGCGGGATTATGCTGGGCCCACCAGAACACATGCCCGAGCAGCCAGAGCTGGTAGCACAGCACCAGCCCGATAACGACCAGCACAAGACGCCAGAGAAAGTGACGGGTAGGGACCATGGCAGGGAACACAGAGGGAGAAGGCGCGTATTGAAACGGTTTTCGGGTAGGGAATAAACAGTCCGCGACCGGAAGCGGCGGAAAAGTCTAGCGCTCCGGCAACGGGATACGGTCGGTTTCGCCCGGCACTTCCGGGAACCGCCCCTCGGCCCAGTCGCATCGTGCCTGCTCGATCAGGGCCGGATCACTGGACACCAGATTCCACCACATGTGCCGGGGCGCATCGAGCGGCGCGCCACCCAGCAGCATCAGGCGGGCATCGGCATCGGCCTCAATGCACACCGGCAGCCCGGGTGTCAGCACCGCCAGACGATCCAGCGGCAATACTTCGCCGCCAATGCGGACGATGCCGGCGACCGGATATAGCGCACGCTCCTCATGCTCGACCGACAGCATGAAACTCGCCCCCGCCTTTAGCAGCAGATCGGCATAAAACAGTGGCGACTTCGTGTGCACGGGACTGCGCAAACCAAACGCCTCTCCCGCAATCAGCAACAGCGAGCTACCGCGTCCGTCCAGCTGTGGCAGGCTGTCTGCCGGGCAATGCTGGAACGCCGGCTCACACTGCTCATGCTCACGCGGCAAGGCCACCCAGAACTGCAATCCATGCGCCACCGAACCGGCATGGCGCTCGGCGGGCGGCGTGCGTTCGGAGTGCACAATGCCGCGACCGGCCGTCATCCAGTTCACATCGCCCGGACGGATTTCCTGGACCGTGCCCAGCGAATCCCGGTGCATGAGTGCACCCTCGAACAGATAGGTCACGGTCGCCAGACCGATATGCGGATGCGGGCGCACATCCACCCCGGTACCCGGCGCAAAGACTGCCGGCCCCATGTGATCAAAGAAAATGAAGGGACCGACGGCACGGCAATGCGCAGCGGGCAACAGGCGGCGCACCGTAAAGCCCCCCAGATCCCGCGTGTGTGGCGACAACAGGTGGCGGACAACCGAATTCATGATCTGTCTCCCGGCGATGGTTTCAGTCTGGATCACCGCCCATTACGACGCCAGCCGGATTCCGTCATTTCCCTAACGGGACTGGTCCCTGTGCAGCCGCTCATCCCGCTGCTGTACTTCGTCAGGTGCTGAGTCCAGGGTTTCCCTGAGTGCGATTTGCAGGCGTGAATGAAAGCGCACGAAATATCCCCACAGCGCAATGGCCAGGGCAATCACCAGCGTCAGCACCAGCACCAGCAAGTGCCAGGGCGGCAGGATGCTGGAGCTGAGCGCGGCCACCAGCAGCAACATGACAATCAGCGAGCCCACCGGCAGCAATGTGGCAAACAGCTTGCGCACCGGCGCGGTGTATTTGCCGGCCACCTCGGGACTCACACTCATTTCGGCCAGCAGCATGCCCAGTGCCTCCAGCTTGCGGTACGCCGCCACCAGAAAAGGCAGGGCCACCAGCAGGGTGACCGCCCAGAATGCCGTGATCTGCCAGGTCGGCTGCAAGGCATCAAACCAGCCGCGCAGTGTCGTGTTTTCCCACGCCCAGGCCGACACCAGGAAGATCGCCGCGACCGCACAGAAATTGAGAAACACATGAATCAGGATGCGCCGGATGATCGCCTTGAGGATCGCCTTGCCCTCATCATCCGGACGAATGCTCTGCATCCATTCGGTATAGGCATTCATGTCATCTTTCAGACGCTGCGGCAGCACGCGTCCCAGTCCCGTCACCACGCCGTCGGAACTGCGGATCAGGTAAGGCGTCAGCAGAGTGGTCAGCGCCGATACCGCCACGGCAATCGGATAGAGAAAGTCACTGGTCACCTTCAGGCTGAGGCCCAGGCTGGCGATGATGAAAGAGAATTCGCCGATCTGTGCCAGCCCCATGCCGGTCTTCATCGAGGTCCGCGCATCGTGCCCGGTGGCAAAGGTACCGGCCGCACAACTGATCACCTTGAAGAACACCACCGCCACCGTGATCACGGCAATCGGCAGGGCGTATTCCACAATCACGACCGGGTCCACCAGCATGCCGATGGCGACAAAGAAAATCGCGCTGAACATGTCGCGTAACGGCTCGATCAGACGCTCGATGAGTTTGACCTCGCGCGCTTCGGCCATGATGGCGCCAATCACGAACGCCCCCAGCGCCATGCTGTAGCCGAGCTTGGTCACCAGCAGGCAAAAGCCGAAAAAGATGCCGAGCACGGCCACCAGCAAGGTTTCCCTGCTCTTGAAGCGGGCGATGTAGGAGAGCAGGCGCGGCACAATGAGCAGGCCCAACAACAAGGCCACCACCAGAAAGATGCCGAGCTTGCCCAGCGTTGCCGTGACATTGCCCACTGCCAGGCTTCCGGTAAGCGCAATACCGGAGAGCAGGGCCATGATGGCAATGGCCAGAATGTCCTCGACGATGAGGATGCCGAACATGAGCTGCGTGAACTTCTCGCGCTTCATGCCGAGATCACCCACCGCCTTGATGATGATGGTGGACGAAGACATGGCCAGCATGGAGCCCAGAAAAAGGGAATCCATGGTGCTCCAGTCAAAGGCACGCCCGATCTCGTAACCCACCCACAGCATGAGCAGGATTTCGGTGGTGGCCGCCACAAAGGCGGTGGAACCAACCTTCTGCAGTTTCTTGAGGTTGAACTCCAGTCCCAGTGCAAACAGCAGGAAGATCATGCCCAGCTCGGCCAGCAGCTCGACCGTGTGCTTGTCGCCGATCAGGATATTGGGGGGCGTGTGCGGACCCAGGATGATGCCGGCCAGGATATAGCCCAGCACCACCGGCTGCCTGAGGCGGTGGAAGATGACGGTGATGACCCCGGCCACCAGCATGATGATGGCCAGATCCTGCAGAAAGGTGGCGTGTTCCAATCGTGTCTCCCGCTCCGGTACCGTGCAGCCTGACCGCACTCATGGCATGCATTAATAGTCTTTGTATATCAAAGACTATTCCGCAATCAATTTAACCTATGTAAAAACATTGGCCATACTTTCTTCACAGACAGGAATTCTGCAGGAAGTACGCCATGAGCACTGCCCTTCTCGCCCTGCGCAAACACATTCATGGCCCGACCGGAATACGGCGCCTGATTGGCCTGGCCATCACGGCCTCGGGACTGATCATCCTCATGATCAATGGTCTGCAGGCCATTGGTGCCAGCCCTGCCCTCAGCGCCGCGCTCCTGGCCACCCTGGGCACGGCCATCGCCACCGGCGTGGGTGCCCTGCCCGTGATGGTGATGGGCCAGGTCAGTGCCCGCACCAATGCCATGATGCTTGGTTTCGGGGCCGGGGTCATGCTCGCGGCCACCGCCTTTTCCCTGATTGTGCCGGGAGTGGCGGCCGCCCGTGGTGTATGGGGCGGCAACATCCTCCCGGTTCTGGCCATCGGGCTCTCGGTCCTGGCCGGCGGCATCGGCCTCATGCTGCTGGACCGCCTGCTGCCCCACAGTCACTTCACCAGCGGGCCCGTGGTGACCCATGCCGGCGCATCCGCCCTCGCCCGGCGTGTGCGTGGCCTCTGGATGTTCGTGATTGCCATCGCCCTGCACAACCTGCCCGAAGGTCTGGCCGTGGGCGTGAGCTATGGTTCCAACCCTGCGACCGCCCTGCCGGTGGCTGTCGGCATCGGCATCCAGAACATTCCGGAAGGTCTGGTGGTGGCGCTGGCGCTGGTCAGCCTGGGTTACCGCACCGGCCAGGCGACGCTGGTGGCCTTTGCCACCGGCCTGATTGAACCGGTTGGCGGCCTGCTCGGTGCCGGTCTGGTGGTGAGTTCACCGATGTGGCTGCCGCTCGGCCTCGGCATGGCGGCCGGTGCCATGCTCTACGCCGTCAGTCATGAAGTGATCCCGGAGTCGCACCGTGACGGCCATGAAACATCCGCCACCAGTGGTCTACTCTTTGGGTTTGTCGTCATGATGGCGCTGGATATCGGCCTGGGATAAGGCCCCTGAACAAACCGAACACATGTACAACGGTTTCCGGACTGTAGCTGTGAACAACTGGCACACCGCAACCAACCACAGCAAAGAATCACCACAAAGAATCAAGGAGCTCATCATGACCAAGAAAAAAACACCCGCCATCCCTGTCATGGATATCGGCATTACCGATGCGCAGCGCAAGGATATTGCCAAGGGGCTTTGCCATTTGCTGGCCGACACCTACACGCTGTACCTGAAAACGCACAACTATCACTGGAACGTGACCGGCCCCATGTTCAACACCCTGCACCTGATGTTCGAGGCGCAGTACAACGAACTTGCCCTTGCCGTGGACCTGATTGCCGAACGCATTCGTGCCCTGGGCTATCCGGCGCCCGGCAGCTATCGCGAATACCTGAAATTATCGACCATTCCCGAAGCCACCGGCAGCCCCAGTGCTGACGAGATGATCCGCCAGCTGGTGGAAGGCCAGGAATCCATTGTGCGCACGTCACGCTCGATCTTCCCGATCGTGGATGATGCACATGACGAACCCACCGCCGACCTGCTCACGCAGCGCATGCAGGTTCACGAGAAAAC
>CAYGBB010000054.1:0-2199 GCA_964347985.1 uncultured Moraxellaceae bacterium | reverse complement strand
GTGATTACGCTGAGTCCCGCCGCCGCATCCCGCTCAGAAACCCTGGTCCGCGACGATCACATCGAAGTCGTGCAAATGGTTCTGGAGGCAGGCAAGTATCTCAAGGAGCACATTGCCTCAGGCTCCATGATCATCCAGATACTGAAAGGCAAGGTGGACTTCGAGGCACACGGCAAAAGCCAGCGCATGGAGCCAGGCCACCTGATGTTCCTGCGCGACAGCGAACCGCATGCCGTCAAGGCCATTGAGTCCTCCGTGCTGCTGCTCTCCATTTTCCTGCACCGAAAATAGGCGCCAATGACAACAGCGCCGCATGACCACAAAAAAAACAGCCACTGGACGGCCCAGCGCATTCACCGCGCCACCGTCATCATCCTCATTGTCATCATGGCGATCGAGCTGGTGTTCACGCTGCGGCAAGGCCAGTGGCTCACTGCTTTTCTGGTGATCATGATCATGTCCGTGGCCATCAGCCCGGTCATTTTCCATCACCGGCTGCGAGTGACCTTCCCGCCGGAATTCCACATCCTCGCCATCACCTTTATTTTCGCTTCATTGTTCATGGGCGAGGTGTGGCAATTTTATGCCCGCGTCTGGTGGTGGGATATTGCCCTGCATGCCACCTCGGGGCTATTGCTCGGCATTTTCGGTTTTCTGCTGGTGTATGCACTGAATGAGGACCGCCACATCAACATGCACATGCGGCCGCATTTCGTGGCTTTTTTTGCCTTTTTGTTTGCCGTGGCCGTGGGCACCGCATGGGAGGTATTCGAGTTCGTGATGGACCAGAGCTTTGGCATGAACATGCAAAAGCCCATGCGGAATGATCCCTCCGGTCTGACCGACACCATGTGGGACCTGATGGTGGACGCACTCGGCGCACTCATCATCAGCCTGCTTGGCTGGCATCACCTGAAAAGCCCGAAGGAATCCTTTCTGGAGGCATGGATACGCAAGTTCATCGAAAGCAATCCTGCGCTATTCAAGCAGTAAGAGGCACCGTGCTGTCATCACGCCACCCGGCACTCCGGTAGTGCGCACTCATTTTTCTTCCGCGCCTGTCGACCGGAATGAAAACCGGCCCAGAAACTCCAGCGACTTCGCAGAGCCCTTGCTGTCGACCTGTGCATACGCCGGTTTTCTGACTTCTGTGCGCAGTGCTTCCAGTGTTTTGCGCGGCATGTCGGTTGCCACCAGATTGGCAATCCACAGGGGCAATGATCCCCCCGGATGAGAGCTGGTGGTCAGCGTCACCTCGGTACGGCTGCCATCCACCGCCCGCACCAGCCAGGTCGACTCCAGACGCGGAATGCGAACACAGCAATCCTGTCGCGGCAGTTTGTCTGGCTGCGCAATGGCCGTGATGACAATGGCTCCATTGCTCTGCTGAATGGTGCTGGCCCTGACGACAACATCACGATCTTTCACCGGCCAGATTCCGGCAATCACCAGATACTGGTAATGCCCATGGGCCGGGCCCTGATCAAGCTCGCGGGCAGACTTCATCTGATAAAACCAGGCCGGCATGTTTTCAACATCGCCCAGCAGTGCAACCACTGACCGGATTGGCGCCGGCACGATGGTCACACCCCGGAAGGCCCGCAGCTCCTGTCCGGGAATATCGGCGGTATATACCGCGATAGTGTCCCGGTTGCTTTGCAGCTGCCAGTCCTCCGCCCACACCGCGGAGCACAACACCAGCATTAACAGCGCAAGAAAACGATTCATGACATTCCTTTCACACCCCGGCGAAAACCGGCCTGCCGGGACGAATGCATTCAATCCGGCACGAACACCATGCCGAACACACCGATGGATGTCGTCTTGTCATTCACGGTGGTATACGAGGCAATGCCAACCGAGTGGTACTGGGATGCAAACGCGGTGAGATGCCCGATGCCCAGCACACTTTCAAGCTGGCTGCGCTCGGCAACGGCATCCTTGATCTTTTCCCGATGCCGTTCCGGCGATGGATTAAGGACCACCGCAGCAACAACTGATACCGCGGCAACAATAGCGATGGTGGTTTTTTTCGACATGATCATGTCCTTGTGAATACGTGGCACAGGCTTCAGGTGCACGCCCGGGCTTTCACACCGGACGCCCCTGCAAGGTGTGGTTATACGCTATTTTTCAGCTCGCCCCCTGCCTGCCGCATCACACTTGTGCCCGATGTCAGCGCCAGCCCGCCCATGACCA
>CAYGBB010000053.1:0-9483 GCA_964347985.1 uncultured Moraxellaceae bacterium | reverse complement strand
GCGTCCATAGAACAACTATGGACTTCTCCTGATCGACAAAACTGACTCGCAACCTGTTCCACCATCATCTCGCGTCCTGATGGATTATCTGGGTTGAAACAGTTTGCCGTACAAGATTATTTTTATCAGAAAGTTGAGTAAAATCATGACTATAAAACAGCGCATTCTGATCGCCGAAGATCATACCTTGCTCCGCGCGGGTCTGCGGGCTTTACTGGCCCAGGACTCCGATATCGAGATTGTCGGCGAGGCTGACAATGGACGCGATGCGATCCAGATGGTGGGGGCGCTATCACCCAACCTGGTGCTGATGGATCTGAATATGCCGGGGATGAACGGCATTGAAGCCATACTCGATATCAAGCGGCGCTACCCTGAAACGCGAGTGCTGGTGCTGACCATCCACAAGACCGAAGAATACATCCACGAAAGCCTGCGCGCCGGAGCGGACGGTTATATTCTCAAGGATGCAACACACGACGAATTGCGCGTAGCGGTGCGCAGCGTGTTGAACGGCAAGACCTATCTGAGTCCCGACATATCAGACAAGGTAATCAACGGCTACCTGGGCACCGGCAATGTTTCCGGGACTTCCAGCGTGTGGGATTCGCTTACCCACCGCGAGCGCGAAGTGCTCAAGCTGGTGGCCGAAGGGCATCCCAACAAGTTCATCGCAAACTACTTCAGCCTGAGCGTTAAAACGGTTGAAAAGCACCGCTCCAACCTGATGAAAAAACTGGATCTGCATAATGCGTCGACGTTGACTGCCTATGCGATAGAGAGAGGGCTGGTTGAGATTTAGGAGTCTGTCGGACTTGAACCCGGATTTTCCATTAGCACTCTACTACGGCTGCTCAATAGGCTGAATCTGCGCGAGAAAAACCAAAAAATGTTTGTCAACGTAGAGTGACTACGCCTTCCGCACATTTTTTGGTTTTTTCCCCACATCTTCAACCTCTTGATCACCCTCGCTACGAGTGCTAATGGAAAATCTGGGTTGAAGGAAATCGGCTGCGAATTCGTCTGGCTGGCGCATATTTCACTGTTTGAGCGCCAGCATTCGCGCTGGCTCCCAATTACAGTCAATGGGAGCCGCCTGCTGGATATTCCTGCTTCAGTGTTGATCGGGGCAGATTGCCCTTTCGCGACATCTACAGACTCGTAATACAGCCTTCACTGTATTGTTGTATCGAGATCGGGTACCCAACATAGTGTAGACGACGTACTGTCGAATTTACTCAACGGGTGATCTATGAAATTACCAGGATATGTTAATTTGTTGATCTATTTGCTCGGATCCTGTTTCTGTTTGAGTGCATGGTCCGGTATCTATGCATATACCACTGAAGACGGAAGTGTGAGCCTGAGCAATGTACCAGCGGATAGCCGTTACCAGGTGCTTGTTCCCGAATCGGTTGAAACGGTGCCCGCATTACCTCATGTCAATCCCAAGCCGGTCAGGCTGCAGTCTGCCTACCTGAACAAGGCCAGATATGACACTATCGTGGCGGAAGTTGCGCGCATCCACGGGATTGAGGGGGCGCTGCTTCACGCAATAATCTCGGTGGAGTCGAACTACAATGCCAGGGCTGTCTCCAGGCAGGGCGCTGTCGGCCTGATGCAACTCATGCCTGCAACAGCTAGGCGTTATGGCGTTTCAGACTCGTTTGATCCGGCACAGAATCTGCATGGCGGAGCGAAATATCTGCGCACACTGCTGTCTTTGTTCAACAATGATATCAGCCTGGCTTTGGCAGCATACAATGCCGGCGAAAATGCAGTCATCAAGAATGGCAACCGCATTCCGCCTTTTCGTGAAACCAGGGAGTACGTTCCGCGCGTCATGGGTTTTTACCGCCAATATCAGGTCAAGCTTTAACCCAGATAATCCATTAGTCGGCTCTACGAGCCTGCGCGAGTGCTGGCGGTCAGTTTGCTGTCATTTTTGTCGATCACTCGGCGCCCATAGAACAACTATGGGCTTCTCCCGATCGACAAAACTGCCTCGCAACCTGATCCACCATCATCTCGCGCCCTAATGGATTATCTGGGTTTAATCCTGAATATCCCGGGGACTCAAAATTAAGTTCCCCCGATATAACGATCACAATCAGCTGCCATGATCAAATAAATTGCTTCGTCAGGCAATTTAAAACAAAGCTGATTTGGGCAATTCCCCCGCTTGTCTGTGTGGATTTCCTGGTGTCTGTCTACAGTCATTTGCCCTATGCCAGTTAGCGTTTCCGGTGTAGTGAAATGCAGTGTATGCCTCGGTGTAAATTATTCCAAACTTCCTTAATCTTGAAGCCAGAGATCAGCCGTATATGAATCGCAAGTTCGGTTCGTAATTCCGGTTAATCAATGTTAATCAATGCGAGCCAGGGAGGCATGATGGAAACCGAAGCTAATAACAATTCTTGCGGGATAGTGCAAAAAGTGCGGCATATGATTTTTGCTGCATTATTGGTGTGCGGACTGATTCCGCAATATGCGGCGGCATTCAGCCTTAATGTCGCGGGAGCGGATGGGGTTGCAATCACGGATTACCGCTGGCTGGTGGAGGAAGATGTCACCTATGCGCCCGTACCCGGTGTACCCGCTCAGCCGAACGCAAGCTATTCCCTCGGCATGCACAAGAGCTACATGCCGGTTGTGGCAGCCGGCAGCAGCGCCGATTTGTCGGCACTGTCCGCCCTCGATGCAAGCAAGCGCTACTACGTTTCCGTGTTGCCCAATAGTGCCTCCAGCGATCCCGGCCACACCATAGGCGGTGCCCAGGTAGCGGTGGGGCAGAGCAATGTCAATGTAGTAGTCAACAAGCTGCCATTGCCGACAGCGCAGATATCGGCCTTTGTCTTTCTCGACAACCGCCCCCTCAATAATCAGGCTGACCTGCCCGAAGAAGCGGGCATTCCCAACATGACCCTCAAGTTGATGGAGGCGGGTGGCACCTTTGGCCAGTCTGGCGGCGAGGTAACCAAGGATGCTTTCGGCAACCCGCTGGGCACCACCTATAACCCCGATAACAGTGTGCTGGCCCTGGGCACGGGCGTGATCAAGACTGATGCCAACGGTGTAGCCGTGATCAAGAATCTGGTGCAGGGCAAGTACACCATCTTTGCCTCGCCACCGGCGGGCAGCGATTTGCAGCAGACCACCACCATCGAGGGCACCAAGGGCGACGACGCCTGGGTCAAAGCCGGTGAGCCTGCCTACTTCCAGGAGTTCGGCCCTCCGGGACACCATGTCAGCATCGGCTTCACCCACCGTGTCAACGCCATCCCTGTGCCTGCAGCGGGAGTCAACCGCAGCAACATCACCGGCCGCATCGTCAACCTGCACAATGTGCGTCCGCCCGAGGTGGCGTTCTACGATGGACATCCCTTGCCCAACTGCTGGGTCGCACTTAACAGCACGCCGGTGGTGGGTGGCCAGGTGCTCTATGCACAGCCCTGCAACGCGGACAGCACCTTCACAATTCCCGGTGTTCCGGCAGGCATCTACAAGCTTGCGGTGTGGGATGAAGCGCTGGACCAGATCTTCGCCAGTTTTGATGTGACCGTACCCAATACCGGGGCGGAGGTGGCACTGCTGGACGTGCCGGTATTCCGCTGGTTCGCGGAACTGGAAGGCAGCGTGTTCTACGACGCCAATGCCAATGGCTTCCGCGATCCCGGCGAGATCGGCATGCCTGACCAGGCCATCAATCTGCGTTTCCGCGACGGCAGCATCTACCAGGCAACCGCGACCAAGGCTGATGGCTCCTATGAATTGCCCGAGGTCTTTCCCTTCTTCAACTGGCTGGTCGCCGAGGTTGACTTTGCCCGCTTCAAGGCCACCGGCGCCACCATCGCCGTGGATAACGGCGGCCCTGTCGATCCCTCTGACCCCTGGAGCTTCGGCAAGCTCACTCCGCAGCCGCAAGCAGAAAACGGCAACCTGCCGTACCGCACCGAAACCGGGCTGGTGCTGCTGCAAGGCATGCAGGGCTTCATGAGCATGACCAACCATATCGACTGGGGCAAACAGGTCTATCCGCAAGGCCAGAACGGCGGCATTTCTGGCATCGTGCACTATGGCATCACCCGCGCCGAGAACGACCCGCGCTATGCAACGGCAGAAAACTGGGAGCCCGGCATTCCGCGCGTGACGGTGAACCTGTATCAGGATTTCGATGCGGACGGCATTCCTGATGGCGCGGCAATCGGCAGCGTCACCACCGACAGCTGGGACGATAACCTGCCCACCGGATGCCAGGGCGACAACAAATTGGCGGCGCTGGGCGTGGCCGCTGACCAGTGTTTCGACGGCCTGCGCAACATGAACCAGGTGCGCCCGGCGCTGTTTGACGGCGGCTATGCCTTTGGCGGCGCGACCGGGCTGCCTCCCGGCACCTATATCGTCGAGGCCATCGCGCCACCCGGTTATCTGCATCAGGGCAACGGCGACCAGAACGTGGCTTTTGGCGACACTTACGCCCCTGCGCCGCTGCTGCTGCCCCCCCCTTGTGTCGGCGATGCCAAAGCGGTACCTCAATACCTGACCCTGTTCCCAAATTTGCAGGAGCCAAACCCTGCCTATACCGGCCCGGGTCAGACCTGGAGACAGTGCGACCGCAAGCAGGTGCGCGTGGCGCAGGGCGCCAATGCGGCAGCCGATTTCCACATGTATACCGAAGTTCCCGTTGCCGCCCATGCGGTGGGGCTGGTGCTGGATAACCTTGCCAATGCCTGGGATCCCAATACGCCCAGTTTCGGCGAAAAATATGCACCACCCTATCTGCCCATTTCCTTCCGCGATTTCAGCGGGCGCGAAATCAGCCGCGTGTATGCAGACCAGTATGGCGCCTACAACGCGCTGCTACCTTCCAGCTACACCGTCAACCCGCCTTTCCCGTCGGGCGTGTCGCCCAACATGCTCACGGCCTGCATGAATTCGCCGACCATGCCCGACCCGGCTCACCCCGGCAACTTCATGCTGGATCCTCACTTCAACCGCAACTACAGCCAGTTCTGCTATACCTTCCAGTATCTGCCTGGCAAGACCACCTATCTGGACACGCCCGTGGTGCGTATCTCGGCCTTTGCCGCGCTGGAAAAGCTGCCGCTGGATTGCGAGTACACCGATGGCACACCGGCCATCTATTCGGTGAGCGGCAAGAACGGCGCCATTGACGTGGGTCCCTGGGTGTCAGCATCCACACTAAGCAATCCTAATCCAGACCGCAGCCTTACCATCGTTGCGATGGGTAATGTCGAGGTGAACAATCCGGCCTATGACGGCAGCAACGCCAAGACCATCATGCGCGACTTCGGTTTTGGCGAGTTTGTCCCCGGCATCAGCACTGCCAGGCTGGTCAACCCGGGCAACAATGCCACCGTGGCGACCTTGACTGTCGCTCCGGGCAATTGGGGTCCAGGCTCCATTACGGCCAGCGTGCCGGGCAACGTGAGCGGCGCTTATGAACTGGTCATTACCCGTGGCAACGGCAAGTCCACCGTCAGCAGCGTTACCGTCACAGCAGGTGGCCCGGCACCAATCACGGTTGCAGCCGGACAGTCCATCCAGGCAGCCATCGACGCCGCCCCTGCAGGTTCGCTGATCACGGTGGCGCCTGGCCAGTACGACCAGCTCCCCATCATGTACAAGAAACTGCGCCTGCAAGGCTGGGGGCCAGGTTCCACCATCATCAATGCGGCCAAGTTCCCTGCCGAGAAACTGCATAACTGGCGCCTGAAACTGAACAGCCTGCTGGCCGGTAACCAGTTCACTCTGCTGCCCGGACAGACTCCGGGGCCACTCGACCCAATGGGTAACGAGCCGGTGCTGTTCAACACCGTGGAGGGCGCCGGCATTACCGTGCTTGGCAGCCGCAACGGAATCAACTGGAGCAATAACACCGCCAACAACCATGCCCGCATCGACGGCTTCACCGTCACCGGTGCTGATGCCAGCGGCGGCATCTTCGTCAACGGCCATGCCAACTGGCTGGAGATCAGCAACAACCGTATTTCCAGCAACAATGGCTTCTCCGGCGGCGGCATCCGCATCGGCAACATGGATCTGATCAGCGGGGATAGCTACACCGACAACCAGAATGACAATGTCTCTATCCACCACAACCAGGTCACGCAGAACGGCAGTGAAGGCATCAGCGGCGGTGGCGGCGGTATCGCCCTGTACAACGGTGCAAATAACTATGCCGTGCGGCGCAATCTGGTGTGTGGCAACTTCTCTACCGGCAACGGTGGTGGTATCGCCCACTTCGGTTACAGCAACAACGGCGTGATCGACCACAACACCATCGTCTTCAACGAAACCTTTAATCAGGGCCTGAACGCCTCCGGCGGCGGCATCTACATCGGCGGCCTGCCTGCCATCGGTGGCGGCCTGAGTGCAGGAACCGGCGATGTCTTTATCGACAAGAACCTGATTCAGGGCAATCTTGCTGGCGCAGGTGACGGCGGCGGTATCCGCGCCGAGTTTGTTAACGGCAGGGACGTGCGCAATAACAACAACGGCGGCACCACCAGCGTGAGCAACTGGAACCGGCTCGACATCACCAACAACATGATCGTCGACAATATCGCAGCCCTGGCCGGCGGCGGACTCTCGCTGCAGGATGTTACACGCAGCCGTATTGTCAACAATACCATCGCCAATAATGACGGTATCGGTACTGCAGGCGAGGCGTTCAGCCCCGGCAGCCCCAACCAGTCCAACCCGCAGCCGGGCGGTGTGGTTGCGCGTGCCCATAGTGCTGCGCTGCTGGCGGTGTTCAACGACAACAACACGCCGAACGGAATCCGCAACACACGCGGTGCCTATTCAACACCGGACAGGTTTGCCAATAACATCCTGTGGCATAACCGCTCCTTCTTCTGGGCCGTCGATACCAGTGTAGACCCTGCCACCTCCGGTCTGGTGGCCAATCCGGCTGACGGCGGCTACTGGGATGTGGCGGTGCTGGGCACGCCCACGGCGCGCTTCATGTTACCAAGCTACAGCATCCTGAGCACGCTGACGCAACAGGGACACAGCTATGCCGGTTTCGGCAACCTTGAATCTGACCCGTTGTTCCAGGCGCAATACTTCAATACTGCTCCTGCAACAGGCTGGACCCTGCCGGAAATTCCACCCGGTGTCGGCACAGTTCCGGCCTTCAACGAGGGCGGCAATTTCATCAGTGTCTACTACGGGCCGCTTACCCTGGATCCTACCGCCGGGCAAGCGCTGGGCAACTATCACCTCATGACCACTGGGCCGCTCTCGCCTGCCTCGCAGGCAGGCAACGAGGACGTCACCAATGGCATGCCGCGGCTGAACAGCGACTTTGATGACCAGATCCGCCCCAGCCCGGACGACACCAATCCGGACATCGGTGCGGACGAGATAAATCGCTAAGGCCTGTTGTTTGTGATTGCAAGTAATTGATTATATTGAATAATTTATCAGTGCAATAAAGAGTAAATTCAATGTAATCAATATGTTGCATAAACTCAATACCCGTGCTGCGACAGGCTGAAGCCCGGCATCAACGGACAAGAAAAAAGGAGATGATCATGATGCAAAAAAATTTACACACGGCACCCAAATTGCTGGCGGTCTTGCTCGCCGGACTGTTCGCGGGCTCGGCATTGTTCTCTGGCGCGACACTGGCCGGCGTATATGTGCAGTGCCCGGGCGATCTCAACGGCGATGCCGACCGGCTCGATGCCGGTGAAGTGATTCCTGCCGCGCACCCGCAGTCGGTATGCAAGCACCTGACTGCGGGTGACGGATTTGTCAGGATGGCTGACGATCCGGGCAAGGTGCTTTATACCTTCGGCTTTCATGATGTCACCGGGATATTGCCGGCGGGGCCGCAGGGTGACGGCGCAGGCGGGGTGATGGAGAGCGGCATGCTGGCCGCGGAATTTGCCGCGCCCACCATCGCCCTCAAGCAGGGCGACGAGTTCTACCTCACCCTCACCAATGTCGGCATGGTGATGCGGCCGGACCTGTTCGATCCGCACTCGGTACATTTCCACGGTTTTCCCCAGGCCGCACCGGTGTTTGACGGCATGCCGGAAGGCTCCATCGCGGTGAATATGGGCTCCAGCCTGACCTATTACTACAATATCGTCGAGCCGGGCACCTTCATGTACCACTGCCATGTGGAGGCAACCGAACACATGCAGATGGGCATGCTGGGCAACCTCTACGTTTCGCCCGTGCAGAACGGACAAAGCTTCGAATACCCGCCTGGCTCGGGCAAGCTCTATTCCAAATTCGTCTATAACGACGGCGACGGCTCCACCGGTTTCGACGTGGAATTGCCGCTCCAGCTCGGCTCCTTTGATCCTGCCTTCCACGACCAGTCGGTGGGGGTTCAGCCCCTGCCCTTCGCGCTGATGAAGGATACCTACTCCATGCTCAACGGCCGCGGTTACCCGGACACGGTGAATCCAGCCACCCTGACTCCGCCCGCCGAGAATGGCGGCAAGGTATCGCAACGCCTGAGTTCCCTGGTCACAGCCACTGCCGGACAGAAAGTGCTGTTGCGCCTGTCCAACCTCAGCGTCACCAACTTCTACACCGTCACCGCACTGGGCCTGCCGATGAAAGTGGTGGGAACCGGCGCGGCTATCCTGCGCGGCCCCGACCCTGACGGTGCCGGCGCATTGAAGGGCAGGGATCTTTATTACGACACTGCCTCGGTAACACTGGGCGGCGGCGAATCGGCGGACGTGATTGTCGATACCGCCGGCATCAGCGCCGGCACTTACTTCCTCTACACCACCAATCTCAACTACCTCAGCAACAACACCGAGGACTACGGCGGAATGATGACGGAGATTGTTATCCAGTAGCGTGTAACGCGAGCCATTAAGAATATTAGGAGAACTGAAATGATCAAGATACTGCGCAGATTCGGACAGGTACTCATCGCCGCACTCGCCCTGCTTGGAAGCGGAGCGTGGGCGGCGGTGGACGGCATCAGCGGCACCACTTTCAACCTGACGGCCAAGTCCGACACCATCACCACCGGCGACGGCGGCAGCTGGCTGGCCTGGGGTTATGCTTCAGACGACCAGGGAAGTTTCCCCGGCGTGATGCAATATCCAGGGCCCACCCTGATCGTCAATCAGGGCGAGACAATTACCATCAATCTCAGGAACACGCTGTCCATGCCGGTATCCATGGTCTTCCCCGGCCAGTCCGGGGTGACGGCCAGCGGCGGTAATGCGGGCTTGCTGGCGCATGAGGCGCCGGCCGACAACGGCACCACGGTGGTGAGCTACAGTTTTACCGCCAGCCAGCCCGGCACCTATCTCTATCACAGCGGCACCCGGCCCGATTTGCAGGTGGAGATGGGCCTGGTGGGCGCGATCATCGTGCGGCCGGCGGGTTTTAACGAGGCGACCAACCGCACCGCTTACGGCCATCCGGGCAGCGCCTATGACCACGAGTACCTGTTCCTGCTCACCGAGATGGACGAAG
>CAYGBB010000052.1:0-9588 GCA_964347985.1 uncultured Moraxellaceae bacterium | reverse complement strand
CATCGGCGAGGATGTTCACGCCGGCAATCATGCGGGCACGGGCGGTATCACCAAATTTTACGTCTTTAGCAGCCATTTTCCTGAAACCTCTTCAAATCTTGGGTTGTGCTGTGAGTTCGATAGTTGCCAGACAGGCATGAGGTGCAGAGCAACGCGGCCATGCACCCTCAAGCACTGATCAGCCTTCGAGAACGGCGAAGATTTCGCTTTCTTTCATGATCAGCAGTTCTTCACCGTCTACTTTCACGGTGGAACCGGAGTACTGACCGAACAGAACCTTGTCACCAACTTTCACGTCCAGCGGACGCACGGTGCCGTTTTCGGTGATGACGCCATTGCCGGCGGCAAGCACTTCACCCTGGGAGGGCTTTTCGGCAGCGGAGCCCGGCAGCAGGATGCCACCAGCGGTTTTGGTTTCTTCTTCAACGCGGCGGATGACAACGCGGTCGTGCAGAGGACGAAGTTTCATCGAAAGTCTCCTTAATGAGATGTAACAACCAGCCCTTCCGGGCCGTACCCAAAGTTCAGGGCGCCGTTTTAGCACTCCCGGGGGGGAAAGCGCCAGCTTGCGGACGCACCGACCCGCCAACAGGGCGGGTTCGAGGGAAATCCCGACCATTAAGGCCGGGGCTGGGCATGTAAATGGGGATGGTCTGGTCTGCTTCAAGGGCAAAACCGGAGAAATTAAGCGGTTATTGCTAATCGGCCCGCCGGGCCTCTTCCGCTCCCTCACGGGAAACAGGCAAAAGCAGGCTGGCGGCATCCAGCCAGTGGATACGGCCAAAGCCTCCGATAAAGCGGCAACGCTGCGGCTTCAGCACAAAAAACACAAAATCGAGGGTCTTGTGATAGTCCCGGGTGTCGGGGAAGTTGCGGAAGTAGCACTCGGCTACGGCATCAATCTCTTCTGGCGGTACGGGAATGCACTCTCCTACCAGAGTCAGACGGGCAGTGGCCTGAATGTCATCGCCACCGGCGATCACAATGAAGGAGCAGCGCGGATCGGCACGAAGGTTCCGGGTATGCTGGGCCAGCTCGGAGATGAGGAAGACCGGCTCCCCTGCTGCATTCAGGCAGTACGGCGCCACGGAACCAAAGGGGTAACCCGGCATGTCGCTGGAATGGGTGGACAACACCCCCTGATGCGCACCGCGCAACAGGCCACGAGCCTCGGAAGCACTCTCCTGTTTCATCACTCAGCCCCGCAATATGCCGGCATGATGCGCGACATGATCGGCCACAAACGTGGCAATGAAATAGTACCCATGGTCATAGCCTTCATGACGGCGCAGCGTCAGTGGCTGGCCCGCTGCCAGGCAGGCGGCTTCGAACCTGTCCGGGTGCAACTGGTCAGGGAGGAACTTGTCTGCCAGACCCTGGTCGATGAGGATTCCGTCATGAAAAGGAGCTTTCGCTCTGGCCATCAACTCACTGGCATCATGTCGCTTCCACACATCCCGATCTGCTCCCAGATAACCGGTAAAGGCTTTTTCACCCCAGGGGCATTGCGACGGGGCGGCGATCGGCGCGAAAGCCGATACGGAACGGAACAACGCCGGATATTTCAGTGCCAGCGTAAGCGCACCATGGCCGCCCATGGAGTGACCGAAAATACCGGCACGCTGCATGTTTAACGGCAAGGCCTGCGATATAAGCGCGGGCAACTCACCGACAATATAGCTTTCCATCCGGTAATGTCGTGCCCACTCGGCTTGAGTGGCATCAATATAAAAACCGGCTCCCACGCCGAAATCCCAGTAATCGCCCTCCCCTGGCACATTGGCACCGCGAGGACTGGTGTCCGGGGTGACAATGGCAAGGCCGTGCTCAGCAGCAAATCTCTGTGCACCGGCCTTGATGGCAAAGGTTTCTTCGGTGCACGTAAGGCCCGCGAGATAAAACAGCACCGGCACTTTTTCTGTACTGGCTTGCGGTGGCAGATAGATGCCGAACTTCATCGGCAAACCGATGACAGCAGAGTCATGCTGGTAAAATCGCTGCACGCCGCCAAAGCAGGCATGCTCGCTCAACAATTGCAGTGATGACATGAAACCTGCGCTCCGCGCTTAATACACAATGACCGAGCGAATCGATTCACCACTCTTCATCAGGTCAAACCCCTTGTTGACCTCTTCCAGCGTCAGATGATGGGTGATCAACGAGTCGATATTGAGCTTGCCCTCCATGTACCAGTCGACGATTTTCGGTACATCGGTACGGCCACGGGCACCACCGAATGCAGAACCCATCCAGACACGCCCCGTTACCAGCTGGAACGGACGCGTGCTGATTTCCGCACCCGCCGGGGCCACGCCAATGATGATGGATTTGCCCCAGCCCTTGTGTGTGCACTCCAGCGCCTGACGCATCACCAGGGTATTACCGATGCACTCGAAGCTGTAATCGGCACCGCCATCCGTGAGCTGAATGATGGCATCAACCACATTGTCGACCTTGCCCGGGTTAATGAAATGGGTCATGCCGAACTGGCGGGCCAGTGCTTCACGCTCCGGGTTCAGGTCGACACCAATGATCTTGTCGGCGCCGACCAGTTTCGCGCCCTGAATCACGTTCAGGCCGATGCCGCCGAGGCCGAACACCACGACATTGGCCCCCGCCTCTACCTTGGCGGTGAACACGACAGCACCCACACCGGTGGTGACGCCGCAGCCGATATAGCAAACCTTGTCGAAAGGAGCGTCTTTACGGATTTTTGCCAGCGCGATTTCCGGCACAACAATGTGATTGGCAAAAGTGGAGGTGCCCATGTAATGCAGGATGGGTTTGCCATCGATTGAAAAGCGGGAAGTACCATCCGGCATCAGGCCCTGGCCCTGCGTGGAACGAATGGCCTGACAGAGGTTGGTCTTGCGCGACAGACAGAATTTGCACTGGCGGCATTCCGGCGTGTAAAGCGGAATCACATGATCGCCGGGCTTGAGCGTAGTCACCCCTGCGCCTACTTCCAGCACCACGCCGGCGCCTTCATGCCCCAGAATGGCGGGGAACGCACCTTCCGGATCGGCACCCGAGAGGGTGTAGTAATCGGTATGACAGATACCGGTGGCTTTGACCTCGACCAGCACTTCGCCAGCACGCGGGCCGGCCAGATCAACTTCTTCAATGGTCAGGGGCTGACCGGCTTGCCAGGCAACCGCGGCGCGAGTCTTCATGAGGGCTCCTTGTGAGCAGGCGTTAAATGGCAAAGACCTGGCATGATACCTCTACTGACCGCGTGCAGGCCCCGTGACAAACTCAAACATGAATGGATAAAGCCGGTGTATTTTCCCTATATCATCCCGCCATCGCCGGAGGAACCAGCCCATGGGTGAAAAGCAGCAAGCCATTCTCATGGTATTGAATGCCATTCCGGAGGGGTATGTTACCAGCTACGGAGAGGTTGCCAGGCGTGCCGGTCTGCCCGGCTATGCCCGCATGGTCTGCCGGGTGCTACGCGAGCTGCCGGACCGTGCAACCACCCCGTGGTGGCGGGTCATCCGTTCGGATGGCCGTTTCGGCATGGATGAAGACTGTACCGCCGGGCGTGAGCAACGGCAGCGCCTTCGCGCCGAGGGCATCAGCATGACGGCCAGCAAGGTGACGGGGCCCTGGTGGTAACAATTGTGGTAGCCATTAATGCCCTCCGCCAGAAAGTGATTACTGACAGCCTCACCTTCGGACTGTTTTCCGCTAAGGTAGCGTATCTTTTCAATAACCACTTCCGACATGAGCTCATCGCCCTCCAGCCTGCGTGACGCCTTTGCCCAACCGGCGGCACTCACCATGTTCTTTTTCGGCTTTACCTCCGGCCTGCCGTTTCTGCTGGTGGGTGGAACCCTGTCTGCCTGGCTCAAGGAAAGCGGGGTATCGCTGGAAGATATTGGCCTGATGAGCCTGGCCGGGCTGGCTTACTCCCTGAAGTTCCTGTGGTCACCGGCGGTGGACAAGGTCCGGCTGCCCGTACTGGGGAAACTGCTCGGACAACGCCGCTCCTGGCTGCTCAGTGCCCAGATCATGCTGGCCATCAGCCTGCTGCTGATGAGCGTCGTGACACCGCAAGGCCCCATTCTGCTGTTTGTCGGCATCATCGTGCTGGCGGCGTTTGCCGGCGCCACCCAGGACGTGGTGGTGGATGCCTATCGCATTGAAATTGCTCCGGTGGAAACACAGGGAGCACTGGCCGCCACCTATACCCTGGGCTACCGGATAGCCTTGCTGGGTTCGGGAGCCTTTGCACTGCTGCTGGCTGATCACGTGCCTTGGGCCACGGTGTACCAACTCATGGCCGCAACCGTAGTGGGGGTCATGCTGGCCACCTTGCTGGCGCGAGAACCTGAACACCCTGAAGTCAGGGCCGCCACGCTGGAGCAGGCAATTGAAGACAGCGTCATCGGGCCTTTCCGGGACTTTTTTACCCGCTATGCCGGCTGGCTGGGCGTCGGACTGTTGCTGTTTGTCGGCCTCTTCAAGATTTCTGACCAGATGCTGGGCGTGATGGCCCTGCCCTTTTATCTGGACAGCGGTTTTACCAAAACCGAAATCGGCGCCATCTCGAAAATATTCGGGGTGTGGATCGGGATTGCCGGGGCCTTTCTGGGTGGTGCCGTGGTGGTGCGCCTGGGGGTGCAACGCACACTGCTGATTGCCATGTTGTTGGGATCGGTGAGCAACCTGCTCTATTTGCTGCTTTCAATGCACCCGGGAAACATTGCCATTTTCACGGCGGTCATCGGTGGTGAAAACCTGTCAGGAGGATTTCTCGGCACCGCGGCCGTGGCCTGGCTATCGACACTGGTCAATCGTGAATACACCGCCACGCAATATGCCCTGTTCAGTTCGCTGGTAACACTGCCGGGCAAACTTGTCGGAGGCGTGTCCGGCTTCATGGTAACCAGCATGGGTTATGAAGGCTTTTTCATTTTCTCCACGCTGGCGGTGTTGCCGGCTCTGGCACTTTTTTTCTGGCTACAACCGCACCTGGCTTCGAGGAATACCGCACATGACGCCACCAATGCCCCTGCACAAGAACCCGATTCTCGCGGTTGAGCATCTGCGCAAGCAGTTCGGCACGCTCACTGCAGTTGATGATGTGAGCTTTGCCGTGCGACCGGGTATCTGCTTTGGATTGCTGGGCCCGAATGGTGCCGGCAAGACCACCACCATTGAAATGATCGAGGGCATTACGGCACCGTCGAGTGGGCGCATTTTCTTCAAGGGTGTTCCGGTTGATGCACACTTCCGGGAACGTGCCGGCATCCAGTTCCAGCAAACGGCACTTCCTGACTTCCTGACGACACGTGAGGCACTGGAGCTTTTCTCGAAGTTCTACGAGAACAGACTGCCGATTGCCGAGCTGGTGGAGGCCTGTTCGCTGGAGGGCTATCTTGACCAGTACGCCAGCAAACTCTCCGGTGGGCAACGCCAGCGACTCTTGCTCGCCATTGCACTGATCAATGACCCGGACATCATTTTTCTCGATGAACCAACCACGGGTCTGGACCCTCAGGCACGCCGGAATTTCTGGACCCTGATCAACAAGATCAAGGCACGCGGCAAGACCATTATCCTGACCACGCATTACATGGATGAAGCCGAGCTACTGTGTGATGAACTGGCCATCATGGATTGTGGCCGCATCATTGCCAGCGGCACCCCGCAGGCGTTGCTGCGCGAACATTTCAATGCCATGCGTGTACGACTGGATCGCACGGCGTTCACCCTGAGTCCGGAAGACTGGCCCGAACCGGTTGAGGTCCGTGAGGATGCTGTTGAGATCCTCTCACGTGATGTGGCACACACGCTCTCGGCACTGATCGAGCGTGGCATACCGCTGGCATCGCTGGAGGTTCGTCCGCCGACACTGGAAGACCTGTTTATCAAGCTGACCGGCCATGCACTCCGGGGATGACGGCATGACTCCCGCAGCGGATGAGCACACCGCCGAACGCCGACGCCTGTTGCGCGGCAGCATCAAGCTGCTGGTCAGCATTGGTTTTGTGTTTCTGCTGATCCCGTTTTTCAAAAGCCTGCCATGGCCCGAAACGGCAATACCGGCGGACAGTACGTTTTTACGCGCCAGCAATCTGCACGCTGGTGTTCCCCTTGCGGTAACACTCAGGGATCATCAAATCGTCTTTGTGACGCGTAATGATGCGGCGGTAAAAGCCCGGCTTCAGGCCCGATCTGCGGATGACCTGTGGTTTCCTTCCGCCCCCGGCTTGCTGGAGCAGGAGTATCTGGTGGTACAGGCCACAAGCCCGCTGGATGAAACGGTGACGTACCTGCCACCGCAAGGCGACTGGCCCGGTGGCTATACCGCACCGAGTGGTGCCGTGTGGGATGTGGCGGGACGTGCACTCAAGCCGGTCACTGGCCATCCGACCGCTTATGCCATGAAGGTATCCAACCTGATGCCTGCCCCTTGGCGCACTCATGATGAGGGGGTATTACTGATGCCCCTGCCGCAAATAAATACTCCCGTACCGGGTGACGAAGAATGAAGAATTTCCTGGCCCTGTTTCTGGCTCGTAATCGCGAGTTTTATCGTGACAAGGGATCCTTGTCGTGGTCCATCCTGTTCCCGCTCATCCTGATATTCGGTCTGAGCTTTGCACTGTCCAATGACAAGTATGTGTACAAGGTGGGCGTACTCGGGAACGTGACCGAAGCCAGACAATTGCTCAAGGATGTACCGTATCTGGATGTAGTGCCCTACCAGGACAACACCCTGGCCCTGAGTCGCCTCACCCGGCACCAGCTGGACTTGCTGGTACAGACCGGCTCCACACCACGCTACTGGATCAACACCCAGTCCAGGAAGGCATTCTTTCTGGAAAAAACCCTGCAGACCGTCGCACCCGGTGCCTTTACCCGGGGCACGGTGGAGGGTGAGGAAGTCGGTTATGTGGCCTGGGTGATTCCCGGCATTCTCTCCATGAGCCTGATGTTTTCCTGCCTGTACGGGGTTGGCTATGTCATCGTGCGTTATCGGGACATGGGCGTGCTCAAGCGCTACCGGGCAACGCCCATCACAGCGCTGGAATTTCTAGGCGCCCAGGCGGCCTCTCGTCTGCTGATCAGTGTCAGTACGCTGGCCGTGGTGTTTCTGGGCAGCCATTTGCTGCTCGACTTTCCTGTCAAAGGCTCCTGGGTACTGCTGTTGCTGGTCACCCTCATGGGCGCACTCAGCATGATTGCCCTGAGCCTGGTGTGCGCCGCACGTATCGACAGTCTTGAACTCATGAACGGCCTGCTCAATTTCATCAGCTGGCCGATGATGCTGCTCTCGGGACTATGGTTTGCCCTGGATGAGGCTCCGCCACTGGTGCAGCAACTGTCTCTGGCCATGCCGCTCACGCATCTGGTCAACGCTGCCCGTGCCATCATGCTGGATGGCGCAGGCCTCGGCAGTGTGGCTGATGAGCTGCTGATACTGTCACTGATGACTGTCATATTGATGGCTCTGGCAGCCCGATCCTTCCGCTGGCAGAAGGAATAACCTTTTATCCACCGCAGCTTGACGGCTTCACAACGGACGGTTAAAGGAAAGGAATCACTTCACAAAACGGGCAATGGATGCCTGAGAAAATAATATGCCGAATACTGATACCTCGATTCTGGTGGTGGACGACACCAAGTTTTCCAGTGCGATGGTCAACCGCGTCATTGCGCGAGCGGGCTATCAGGATGTCCGTCATGCTCACTCCGCTGCAGATGCGATCAAGCTGCTGGAAGAACGCCCGGCACATATCCTGATTGCCGACTGGCTGATGCCGGAAATGGACGGCCTGCAGCTCACCCAGCACGTGCGCCAGCTGGATGAAGCCGCCAATCATTTCACCTACGTCATGCTGCTGACTGCCCGGGAAGGCGTCGAGGCGCTCGGCGTGGCCTTTGAGCAGGGCGTCGATGACTTTGTGAACAAGTCGCACATGCAGGATCAGCTTCTGCCTCGCCTGCTGTCGGCTGAGCGCATCACAACTCTGCAGAACCGCTTGCTGATTGAGAACCACAACCTCATTGAAGCCAATGCCAAACTGAAAAAGCTGTCGCCTTTCGATGGCCTGACCGGTCTGGGCAACCGTGCCTATGCCACTCGTCGCCTTGGAGAAACACTCAAGCATGTCTCCTCGCGCGGAGGGGCAGCCTGCTACCTGCTGATCACGATCAATAATTTCGAGGCCATGCGCAAACAGTACCCGGCCATCATCGTCAGCCAGATCCTGCTGGCCGTTTCACGCCGGCTGCGTCAGCTGGTGCGCCCGCTGGATGTCGTCACGCGTATCGGCCCCAACCAGTTTGCCATCATCACTCACCAGCCCGACATCACCCATTGCAGTGCCAACAGCTATCGACGGATTTTTGATGGTGTAAGTCTCAAGGCCTTCAAGACCTCGACAGGATTTGTCTCTGTCAAAATGGCGCTGACGATTGCCGCCTGCGAAGAAGACAGCCTGGCACCAACAGCGGAGGCCCTGATGGAACTTGCCCAGTCTCACGTTGGCAAGGCTATCGAAAGTGGCGCCATTGTCGCCTTGCACTGGAACGGAGAGGCATTACCGGTGTGACCGCACCAGAATCCTTTCCACACTGGCATATACTGGGCGCTGGCGCGATTGGAGGCCTGTGGGCACTGCGCCTGCAGGCACTTGATCGCGACGTGACCCTGATTGAACGCGCGGCATCGGTAACCCGACGCCGCCTGTGTCTTTCCGACAACCATCGTGAGCGCTGCCATGACTTTTCCGTTATGGCCGCCGACAGCCTGCCGCAATCACTCTCCCCCCTGCTGGTTACCACCAAGGCTGGCGATACCGCCATCGCCCTGCAGCCGTTGTTGCCCATGCTGCACCCGGGGGATACGGTCATCCTGTTCCAGAATGGCATGGGGGTAGACGACTGGCTGCGCCAGATACGGCCGGACCTCCTGCTGCTGACGGCCATCACGACCGATGGCGTGTACCGTCAGGACCGCAATACACTGGTCATGGCGGGGCATGGAACCACCCTGATCGGAGGGGAGTCCCCTGAAGAACAGCACCAGGCCAGGCATATTGCCGGCCTGTGGCGCCAGTCCTGCGCCCGGGTTGAGGCGGTTGATGACATGCGGCAACGGCGCTGGCAGAAGCTGGCCATCAATTGCGCCATCAACCCACTGACCGGGCGCTATCGTTGTCGCAATGGCGACTTGCTGGAGAAGCCTGAAGCCCTGCTGGTGATGCGCACACTGTGTGATGAAGTGGCGGCTGTCATGCGCGCAGAAGGGCTGCCGGCTGAGGGGCAGGCCCTCTTCGACATTGCCTGTCAGGTGGCGCATCAAACCGCCGCCAACACCTCCTCCATGCTGGCTGATGTGCTGGCCGGACGGCCGACAGAAATCGACTTCATGAACGGCCATGTCGTGCGCACTGGTGAGAAACACCGGCTGGGCTGTCCCACCAATGCCGCCCTCACCGCTGAAATACATAACCTTGCCAGCGCCAGGGAGATACCCCATCCCTGATGACCGGCATCGGATTGTGCTTGGATTCACTGCCCCACACGCCTAGAATCGCCCCCGCTTTCAGGTGTCTGGCACGTCTCTCGTGC
>CAYGBB010000051.1:0-9743 GCA_964347985.1 uncultured Moraxellaceae bacterium | reverse complement strand
GTCGCGCTGCTTCTCGGTCTCGCGCTTGTCGTGCAGCTGCTTGCCCTTCACGATGGCGATCTCGCACTTGGCACGGCCATGGCTCCAGTAAAGCGAGAGCGGAACGCAGGTATGGCCCTTCTGCTGCACTTCGCCGGTGAACTTGTCGATTTCGCGACGGTTCAGCAGCAGCTTGCGGGTGCGGGTCGGGTCGGCGATGACATGGGTCGATGCCTGCAGCAGCGGGGTGATGTGCACGCCCAGCAGCCAGGCCTCGTTGTTCTTGAACAGGACATAGGCATCGGTGAGGTTGGCCTTGCCGGCACGCAGGGATTTGATTTCCCAGCCCATCAGCACCAGACCGGCCTCGACCGTGTCCTCGATAAAGTATTCGTGGCGGGCGCGGCGGTTCTGCGCAATCGCGCTGCCATTTTTTGCGGGTGGTTTGCTCATGAGGCGCATTATAGGGATTGCGCCGGTTCGCGTCCGTAAAATTCATTATCACGCCGGATGAGCCCCGTGCCGGTTGAGTGCGTTTCCTGAATCCCGGACAATGCCCGGCATTCTGCGGCATCACCGATTGCGAGGCATCATGGCAAGTCCACCCTCCCTGATTCACGGTACCTGGTCCCGCCCGCTGGCAGGCCTGGCGTCACTGTCCCTGTTCAGCCTGGGGCTGGCCCAGTTCTGGGAGCTGCCGCTGGCCGCCACCCGCCATGGCGGCGTGGCCTTCTTTGGCGCCTTCCTGCTGTGCCTGCTGGTACTGGCCCTGCCCTTGCGCATGCTGGAACTCATGCTTGGGCGCCGCTCCCGGCGCTCGCCCATTGAGGGCATGGCGTTCCTGACCCGCGAGGCCGATGCCCGGCGCGGCTGGCGTGCCGCTGCCTGGGGTTCCGCGCTGGCGGACATTCTGGCCATCACCGGACTGGCCTTGCTGGCCGGTTGGGGCGGCAGTTTTCTCGGGCACCGTTTCCTGAGCGAAACGGTGCAGACAGCCACCTCTGCGGGCCTGGTCTGGCCGGTGGGCACGGGTACGGCCTTCATTCTGGCAGCCGGCCTCAGCCTGCTGAAACCGGCATGGCGCGAACTGGCCAACACCCTGGCACTGGCGGTGGTCGTGCTCTGCCTCGGCGTGGCGGCCTTGAGCGGTGCTGCCGCCATCGGTGCCTATGACACCGGCACCATACTGGGCGTGGCGGGCTGGCGCGAAGCCATGCGGTTTGCCCTGCTGGCGGGTGGTGGCGGGCTGGGCGTGGTCTGGCTGACCGGCATGCACCTGCCCAGGGATACCGGACTCGGCAGCTTTACCCTGGGGCTTGTTGCCCTGCAGGCCGTGCTGGCCGGGTTGCTCTGGCTGGCGCTGGCACCGTTTGCCACGGCAGCGGCCGGTGCCACCGGCAGTGATGCCGTGCTGGACCTGATCCCGACGGCCATGGGCGCGGGCCTGGCACCGGTTCTGCTGTTTGCGGCCCTCGGCCTTGCTGCCGTGTTTGCCCTGGCTTTCGCTGCCGAGCCCCTGCTGACCCGCCTTGGCGAGAAAGGAATTTCCCGCCTGCCCGCCGTGGTGCTGGTGTTTGTGACCGGTTCGGCGTTGGCCGAGCTGCTCTGGATGGGTGGCCGCGCCGAGGGCGTGCATCTGTTGCTGTTGGGCGTGCGCGATTTGCTGCTGCTGGTGATGGCCGGGTTCGCCATCTTTGCCGGCTGGGTCATGAAGATCAGTCATGCCCGCAAGGAGCTGGCCCTGCCGAATGAAGGCATCTACAACGTCTGGCGGGTGGCGGTGCGCATCGTGGTGCCACTGGCGGTTGTGTTTGTCTTTTCCGGATACCTTGCATGAGCAAGGCCATCACGCGCAGTGTGCTGGTGCCGTACTCCGCGCAGGAAATGTATGAACTCGTCTGCGATGTAGCGCGCTACCGCGAGTTCCTGCCCGGCTGCATCAGCTCCGAAGTGATTGCTTCGGGAGAGGCCGAGCTGATCGGCCGCATGGCCTTCACGCGCCTTGGCATGACCCAGCACATGGTGTCACGCAATCGCCTGCAGCCACCGGCACGCATTGATATCGAGTATGTCGAGGGGCCGTTCGAGCACATGCTGGCGCACTGGCAGTTTGATGCATTGCAGGAACAGGCCTGCAAGGTCACCTTCAGCATGGAATTTTCGGTACAGCAGCGCTTTCTTAAGTTTGCCGTCAATGCCGCCGTGCAGCAGGGCGCCAATGAGACGGTCGATGCCTTCCACAAACGGGCCGAGCAGGTTTATGGCAAACGCTGAAATGATTCGGGTCGAGGTGGTCTATGCCCTGCCGGACCGGCAGCGCCTGCTGACACTGGAGGTGCCGCCCGGCACGACCATGATCGAGGCCGTGCAGCGCTCCGGCCTGCTCCTCGAATTCCCGGACATCGATCCGGCCACGGCCCCCATGGGAATTTTCGGCAAGCGTGAAGCCGAGCCTGCGCTACGCGTACTGCAGGCCGGCGACCGTGTCGAACTCTATCGTCCTTTGCTGGTCGATCCGAAAGAAGCCCGCAAGGCGCGCGCGGCCAAGGCAAAGCTCAAGCGCAGCCAGGCCGGCAGCTGACCCACACCCGCGCCGATATCATGTCGGCGCGGGTGTGTCTCGCAAGACAATCAGAAGCTCACATTGGCCTTCAGCCAGATCAGGCGGCCCGGTTCATTCACGCGGGTGGTCTGCACAAAACCGCTCACCATGGCACCACTGCGTGACAGGTGTTCGGCATAGGTTTTATCAAACAGGTTGTCGACGCCGGCCGAAAGCCGGAGTGCCCTGGCCGGCGTCCAGCTGGCATTCAGGGAGAGCACGCCAAAGCCGGGGGTTACGCCAAGGTCCTGCCCGACAATGTTGCCGCGGCCCGGATCAACATCATTCTGATGGTCCACCAGGCGCAACAGTGCACCTGTGCTCCAGTCCGGCTGGCGATAGCTGATGCCGACACGGGCTTCGAGCGGACTCATCTGTGCCAGCTCCGTCCCGTCCGTGTCGTTCTGTCCGGTAGCGATGGCCAGCGTACCGGTCATCGTCCAGTGCGCCGAAACATTCCAGGCCAGGTCCGCTTCGCCACCCCAGGTACTGGCGTTGATGTTGCGGCTGACGGCCTTGCCTGCTTTGCCGGCCACGGTGGTGTCGATCAGGATGTAGTCACGAATGTCGGCGAGGTAAACCGACACGGTGGTCTGCACGGCTTCGCCGCGATACTGCCAGCCGGCATCCAGCTGGGTCGTGCGTTCCGGGTCAATCAGGAAGCCGCTGAGCGAGGTGGTGCCCTGCGTGGAAAAACGCTCCCAGTAATCGGCAATGCGCTCGCTGTGGCCAATCCCGAAAAGGATCTGCTGCTGTGCATTCAGGTCATGTTCCATACGGACAAAGCCGCTGCCTAACGTGTCCTTGTCAACGCGGCCTGCCGTGGGATTGGGTACGGTCATCATGCCGTTTTTCAGCGTGGCCCGGGTATCGGTCACTTCCCAGACATCCGCACGCAGGCCGCCGAGCAGACGCGATTGTGCGGTCAGGGCATGCTCGATTTCCATGAACAGGCCCTGCTGCTCAAAGTCGCCGTCTGCCGTGAATGCCATGGCCTCAAAGGGCATGGTGGTCTGGTTCATGGTGCTGCGCACCGTGTGCTCGTTGGTCTGTGTGTCGACACCCAGGGTGGCCTGGGTGCTGTCGCCCGGTGCCAGCGTGCCGGTGAGGCGGCCACCTTCGGTCAGGCGTGTCGGGTTCGATACCGACGGCATCGGCATCATCATGCCGGGCACAAAGGGGCGAAGGCTGTAGTTGTCCATGACGTGGTCAACATCGTTGCGATACAGCTGTGCCTCGACCGCCTGCAACCAGCCCAAGTCCAGCGCGCGCCTGGCGCGCAGGCCGATGTTCTCGCGCATGAATTTCACGCCATCCATCATGCGGTCGGCATAGGCGGCCTCACCATCACTGGCTCCCCCGGTCAGCTCGATCAGGGTGTTGTCATCGGGAGTCCAGCCCAGGGCGACATTGCCGCTCCAGCGGTGGTACTCGGAATGCACTTCGCGGCCGTCACCATCTTCGTAGTCATCCGACTCCGAGTGTGTGCCCTGCACGCGCAGGTAGCCGGCAGCAGCACCGGCCGTGACATCCCCCATCAGCTCGATGCGGCCAAAGCTGGCGGCCAGTGCGCTGGCATCTCCGGTGACGCCGGGCTCACTGAAGTCGGGCGCATCGCGTTCAAACAGCACGGTTGCTGCCGAGCCAGTCCCCCAGACCACGCTTTGCGGCCCCTTGAGAATGCGGATGCGGTCGTAGGTTTCCGGGAAAAGGTAGGCGGTGGGCGGGTCCATGCGCATGCCGCAACCACCAAGCACCATTTCCCCGTTGGCAAGGATGTTCAGGCGCGAGGCTGCCATGCCGCGGAAGACAGGATCACCATCGGTGCCGCCTTTACGGATGATGGAGAAACCGGGAATGGCCTTGAGGTAGTCGGCACCATCATGGGCCGGCACGGGCTGGCGCGGCGCCTGCGGATCGGTTTCAAGGGTGAGCGGGTTGCTCATGGCGGGAGCCGTGACCACGACTTCGGCAAGGGGCGCCGGGGTGGGGGCTTGCAGGGTTTCGTCGGCACCCGCAAGGCTGCAGGCAATGGCGAGGGGGAGGGCGGCAAGACGGAAGATGGACGACACGCAGGCAACTCCACGCTAAAGGAATGGCGCGGAGTGTAACGACGGGAGGGGTGTCATACCCTGCGACATAGTGTCGCAGGGGCGAAGCGTCAACGTGTCAGAGCGGATCGGCGTTCAGGGTACGATCACGGCTTTCCGGCTTGACGGGGTCACGCGGGGGCATGGCGTCGGCGCCCTCAATGCGGGCCAGGGTGCCGTTCTCGAACACTACGGTCAGGCGGCGGTTGTCGACAGCCGACAGTCCCGCCTTGCGGGCATAGGTGCCCGGGGTATAGTCGTAAAGGTAGTCCCAGCGCTTCGGGTTGAGGGTGTCGGTCAGCAACGGCGTGCCCAGTACGTAGCGCACCTGGCCCGGAGTCATGCCCGGCTTCAGGCGCTCGACCATCTCCTTCGTGACGACATTGCCCTGATCAATGTCGGCCTTGTAAACGCGCAGGAAATTGCCGCAACCGGACAGGCCGGCCACCAGCAGCAGGAGAAGGGCAGCTTTTTGCATCACGCGGGGAATTCCTCTATGGTGCGCCGAAAGCGCATGATCAGCATTGCTGTCGATGATACCCCACGATGAGGGGCGCCGGCATGGCGCTGCGCTGCACTTTCGTAATTGCCGCACCTTCGTAATTGATGACGCTCTACCGGGATACAGCATGACCACCAGCAATCAGGAACTGCGCAGGGCCGGCCTCAAGGTCACCTTGCCGCGCGTCAAGATACTCGAGCTACTGGAAAGCTCCCCCGTGCATCACATGAGCGCGGAAGATGTCTACAAGGCGCTGCTGGAGCAGGGCGAAGATGTCGGACTGGCCACCGTGTATCGCGTGCTCACCCAGTTCGAGGCCGCCGGCATTGTCGAGCGTCACCATTTCGAGGGCGGTCACTCCGTGTTCGAGCTGGCCCGTGAAGAGCACCATGACCATATTGTCTGCGTCAGCTGCGGCAAGGTAGTGGAGTTTCATGATGACGTGATCGAGGCGCAACAGGTCAAAGTGGCCGAGTCACTGGGCTTTCGCCTCACCAGCCATGCCCTGCATCTCTATGGCGTGTGCGATCGGCCTGAGTGCCAGATCAAAGGTAACGGCAAGCCGGCCTGACCCGGGGCATCACCGGAAACGGACCATGATGGTCCGTTTTTTTTTGCCTGCCGGGCGGTTCTCCGCTTGTCTGCCTTCATCAAGGCGATAGACTCCAGACTTTCCTCTGCGACACATGGATATGTCCTCGACAGTCTCTTTTCCTGCCCACGCCTTTCACGTCAGCCTGCCGGGAGGGCGTGCCAGTGGCACCCTCAACGTCGGGCCGATGGGGCTGCAATTTGTCCGCGACAATGCCTCCGTCACGCTGCCACTGTCCGGGCTTGAGCTAAAGCTGGGTGGCGCCAGTAATCGTCTTGTTTTCTGCACGCACCCGGCGCGCCCGGGCTGGCAGCTGTATACCGCCGACCACGGCTTGCTGAAGGCCCCGGCGCTGGTGGGCCACCCTGCCGTGCAGGCAGTGGGCGGGGATCGGGTTCGCCATCACGCCCTCGTCTGGGGCAGTATCACGGCCGTCCTGGCCTTGCTGGTGGTGGCAGGTTTTCTCTTCTACAGCTCGCTGGATGCCATGAGTGCCATGGCCGCCCGGCGCATTCCGGCCGAGTGGGAGCAGAAGCTGGGCCAGAGTGTGATGGCCCAGTACCGGCTCCAGCATGAGCTGCTGGATGGAAAAGACACAAAGGCCTTGCTCGGCCCCCTGACGGCCCCGCTGGCGTCGGCCATGGCCGACAAGCGCCATCCGCTGCATTTTCATGTCGTGAACGACCCCGCCATCAATGCCTTCGCCTTGCCCGGCGGTTATATCGTGGTGAACTCCGGTCTCATCCTGAAGGCGCGTCGTGCTGAGGAAATGCAGGGCGTGATCGGGCATGAAATTGCACATGTGACCGGCCAGCACGGCTTGCGCGCCGTAATTCGCAGTACCGGTGTTTATGTCATGGCACAGGCACTCATTGGCGATGCCAGCGGCCTGCTGGCGGCGCTGGCGAATGCCGGCCCGTTACTGCTCAACCAGAAATATTCTCGGGATTTCGAGCGTGAGGCCGATGTCGAGGGTTACAACCTGCTCAAGCGGGCAAGGATCGATCCGCGCGGCATGACGGATTTCTTCCGCACGATTCTTGAAGAAGAAAAAAAGCAGTTGGCGAAAATTGAAGACGAAAAAGCCCGCGCTGCCATGGATACGGCCATGATCTATTTCGGTTCTCACCCGGAGACCGAGGAGCGCATTGCCCGGCTCGAAAAGAAAACGGCGACGGATGCCCGCAGTGGCTGGCGCGATGACCAGGCCGCCTTCATCGCCCTGCAGGCGCGGGTAAAGAATTTTGTGAGTGAGAAGGAAGGCGAGAGTGAAAACAACGATAAAGGGCAGTGATGCCTTCGCATATGTGGATGTGGAGCTGGCGCCAGGCGAAACAGTGATTGCCGAGGCCGATGCCATGTCCAGTATGTCGGCAGATCTGGATTTGCAGGCAAAATTCAACGGCGGCTTTTTTATCGCCATTCTGCGCAAGCTGCTGGTGGGCGAAACCCTGTTCATCAATCACTTCAGCAACAACACCCAGGGCGAGCGCCGGGTCACACTGGTACAGCCGACACCTGGTGCCGTGCGTTGCCTGGAGCTGAATAACGAAACATTCTATCTGCAGCCAGGTGCTTTTCTGGCCAGCACCGAGGGCGTCAAGCTCGGGGTGAAGTTTGCCGGACTCATTTCCTGGATTGCACGTGAAGGCCTGTTCCGTATTGTCGTCAGCGGCACCGGCAAGGTCTGGTACGGTGCCTACGGCGCCCTGCTGGAAAAGGACGTGGATGGCGAGACCATCGTCGATACGTCGCATCTGGTGGGGTATACGCCGGGTATCAATCTCAAGCTGCAGCTCGCCGGTGGCATATTCTCCAGTTTGATGGGTGGTGAGGGCCTGGTGACCCGCATTTCCGGCAAGGGCCGTATTGTCATCCAGACGCGCAGCCTTACCGGGCTGGCCACCTGGATCAATCCCAAGCTTCCCTGATCACGGATGAGAACCAATAAATGAAAATCGATTTCATGCATCAGCCGGGCAACACTGCCGCCCGGATTTATTTGCAGCCGGGTGAAACCTGCACCGTGGAAGGTGGCGCCATGATTGCCATGAGCGGTCATCTCGATGTGGAAACCACGACGCACAAAAAAGGTGCCGGCGGTTTCTTCAAGGCAGCCAAGCGCCTGTTTGCCGGTGAATCACTTTTTCTCAATCATTTCTCGGCACAGCGCGAAGCGGGCGAAGTCTGGCTGGGCAGTTCGCTGGCCGGCGACATGATGCGTTACGACCTGGATAACGAAACCCTGATCGTGCAGGCCGGCTCGTTTGTGGCCTGCGAGCATGATGTCAACATGGACATGGGCTGGCAGGGATTCAAGAACCTGGTGTCAGGTGAAAGCATGTTCTGGCTCAAGCTCTCCGGCAAGGGCCAGGTGGTGCTGAATTCGTTCGGTGCCATTTATCCGGTGGAAGTGGATGGTGAATACATCGTCGACACCGGCCATATTGTTGCGTTCAATGAAACGCTGGATTTTTCACTGACCAAGGCCGGCAAGAGCTGGCTGTCGTCCATCCTGGGTGGCGAAGGTCTGGTGTGCAAATTCAAGGGCAAGGGGACGGTGTGGTGCCAGTCGCACAATCCCGCCAGCTTTGGCTTCAGCCTTTCGCCTGCACTCAGGCCCCGCAAGGCCTGAGGCCCGGAGACACGACATGACCCATAAAATCCAGATCGCCGGTTTTTCCGGCACGCATGAACAGGACCGCGTTACCGCAGCGTTTGCGCAGTTGTTCCGTTTGACGGAAGACAAGGCTGCCGCCGTGCTGGCACGTGCACCAACGATCATCAAGGAAGGCGTGGATGCCGAGACGGCGGAGAAATACCGCGCCAACCTTGAGAAAATCGGATTGCGCGTGGAAATCATTGCTCCCGTTGCACTGGTTGCCACGCCCGGTCCCGAGGCTGGCGTCACCATGGCAGTGGTCGCCGAACCTGTTGTGGCTGCCGGCACACCGCGGGCAGAGGCGCCGCCCGCCCAAGAGGCCGAGCAACCCGGCTTCAAATTCCGCATAGACGGCCGCCCTGATTATGCATTCCTGACCGTGCAGATTCCCGCCAACCAGACGCTCAAGGTGGAAGCCTCGGCGATGGCGACCATGGATACGCACCTGATCATGAAGACGAAACTCCGGGGTGGCCTGGGGCGTTTCCTGACCGGTGAATCCATTTTCGTCAACGAATTCACGGCGGAACATGCACAGGCAGAAATCGGTATTGCCCCGGCAGCACCAGGCGACCTGGCTCATGTGTTCCTGCGCGGGAATGATGATGTCATTTACCTGCAGAACTCCGCCTTTGTGGCTTGTGATCCACGGGTCAATCTCGAGACCAAGTGGCAAGGGTTGGTCAAGGGATTCTTCTCGGGCGAAAGCCTGTTCCTGATCCGCGCCAGCGGCGATGGCGATCTCTGGTTCAATACCTATGGCGGCCTGATCGAACTGGATGTTGATGGCGAGTACGTGGTCGACACCGGCAATATCGTGGCGTTCACCGAAGGGCTGGACTACAGCATCAGCAAGATCGGCGGTTACAAGTCGCTGTTCTTTTCCGGCGAAGGGCTGGTCTGCCGCTTCAAGGGCAAGGGGCGGGTGTGGATTCAGACGCGCACAGCGGGTGCACTGGCGGCCTGGGCCCATGTGTATCGGCCGGTGAAAAAAGGCAACTGAGGCCTGACCTGCACCGATCATGAAAAAGCCCGGCATGGCCGGGCTTTTTCATTAACATCATGTGCTATTTCAATACGTGGAATCGGGCCGGTTCCTTTGCGGTATCGGCATGGCTGTCGAGGCGGTCGCCCATGCTGGCGGACAGCAGCTCCAGCCGTTTCGCCGGCGAGGGATGTGTCTTGAACATCAGTGCCATCGCACCATCCTGTGCATTAACGGCATCCAGTGTCTGCAGTGAGCCGACCAGTCCATAAGGGTTGTAGCCCGCGCGTGCGGCAATGACCACGCCCATACGATCCGCTTCGTACTCATC
>CAYGBB010000050.1:5141-9800 GCA_964347985.1 uncultured Moraxellaceae bacterium | reverse complement strand
CCGCGCACCATGTCGCGGATCATGCGGGACTGTTCACTCCACTCGATCATCGGGGCTTCTCCTGTCGTGGGCCGCAGCAGAACATGCGGATGCTCCAGCCGTTCAAGAGGAAGACTGACAGATTATGACTGGTAAGTCGCTAGCGACTGCCGTGACAGTGACAGCAGGATTCAGGCGGGGTGGCTGGCCATGACGACGGAGAGATCCAGTGGCTTGCTGATGACGCAGTTGCGGCCTTTTGACTTGGCCTCATACAGGCCGAGATCGGCGCTGTGGGTGAGAAGGTCGCCGCTGGCATGCTGGCCGGGGAGCAGGGTGGTGACGCCAAAGCTGGAGGTCACGGGAATGCGGGTGCCGTCGACGGTAATCGCTATGGACTCGACATTCTGGCGGCAGCGCTCGGCAATGATGGCGGCCATGCCGGCATCACAGAAGGGCAGGATGATGACGAACTCTTCACCACCATAACGGCCCAGATGATCAATGTCCCGGATGCTGCCCTGCAGGGTCTTTGCGGCATGGATCAGCACTTTGTCGCCCGTGATATGGCCGTACTGGTCGTTGATCCGCTTGAAGAAATCGAGGTCGAGAATGATCAGCGACAGCGGTTTTGCGCTGCGCCGGACCACGGCAATCTCGTGCTCCAGGCGTTCCATCAGGTAGCGGCGATTCCATACGCCGGTCAGTCCGTCGCGACGCGAGAGTTCAAGGATTTTCTGTTCCCGTATGCGCAGCCCATGTACCAGCGAGATCACAATCAGCGAGACAAGGATGGCGGCGGGGATGGCAATGATGACCTGGATGAACAGCCAGATATGGGTGTTGGTATAGGGCGTTTCGCCTCTCTGGTACAGGGGCGCATCGGGAAGGAGCCCGTTATTGACGGCGATGCCGATCAGAATGATGCCCAGCCAGTTGAGGCCGGTGGCGGCAATCACGTGCTTGCTGTTGTTGAACAGTATCAGACCGAATATCGGCAACGTGGCCAGCAGAAGCCCGGTGACCAGGGAGTGAATGCCGTTAAGGACAGCCATCACCAGCAATGGCGCGCCGAACAGGTAGACCTGAATGGTGGCGGCAAGTGTCGAGTCCGGGTGGCTATTGCGGGTTTTCCAGACCAGCGAAAAGAACACGGCCCAGACCAGCATGCAGGCCACAGAAAAATACTGGGTAAAGCGAACGGCCTCCATGTTTGAGGCATGTTGCATGGAGGGAAACAGCACTGGAATTGAAGCAATCGAGAAAAACAGTGCAAACAGCGAAAAGCTCATGCCGATGCCGAGCAGCGTCTTGTCTGCATCGGACCAGTCCATGGGATTGCCGAGTTTTTTCAGTCGTTCCAACAAGCGCATGGCGTGCCAGCTGCATCCGGAAAGGAAGGGTGATTATTGTTTTTCCAACAACCTCCGACGCTAGCAGCACTGGTCCGGCTTTGACCATAAGGGTGGTAAGGGCTTCCGCCGGACTGGGCGCTGATGGTGATGAGTGGCGGTCATCAGTCAGGAGAGATCGAATTCGTCGCCATGTTCCGGCACCTCGACATTCCAGCCAAAGCTGTGTTCCAGTTTCTGGCGCAGGCTGTCCGAGGCGATGGGCTCGCCATGGGTAATGAACGTCACTCGTGGTGGCGGGAGCGGGTTGAGCCAGGCCATGATTTCTTCATAGTCGGCGTGTGCCGACAAGCCATCCAGCTGGACGATACGGCAACGGATAGTGACTTCCTGGCCGTAAATGCGCAGATGGTCAGTGCCACGAAGCAGGGCGGCACCACGGGTTCCTTCCGCCTGATAACCGGCGATGACAACGGTGTTGCGGTCATCGTCACCATAGTTGATCAGGTGATGCAGGATGCGCCCGCCATTCAGCATGCCGGCCCCGGCGATGATGACCTTGGGAATGGCGCTCGCCGAGATGGCCTGGGATTGTTCGCCCGTGGCGGTGTAGGTGACATGGGAGCACATCTCGACACATTCCTGCTGGCTGAGGCGATGCTCCTGGTGGTAGTGCTTGAAGACATCCGTGACATCAATGGCCATGGGGCTGTCGAGGTAAATGGGCAGGCGCGGAATTTCCTTGCGCGCCATCATCGTGGTGAGCAGGTACATGAGCTCCTGGGCACGTCCTACCGCAAAGGCCGGAATGAGTACCGTGCCGCCCTTGGCGACGGTGTCGTTCACGATGGCGGCCAGTGTTCCGCGCACGTCTTCGCGGGTATGCAGACGATCACCGTAGGTAGACTCGACCACCAGCCAGTCGGTTTCGGCGAGCGGCGCGGGAGGGTTCATCACCAGGTCATTCGGGCGCCCGACATCGCCACTGAAGGTGATGCTTTTGCCGTCACACTCCACGCGCACGCAGCAGGAGCCGAGAATGTGCCCAGCGGGCGTGAAGGTGACGCGGAAAGGCCCGATAGTGAAGGCATGGTTGTATTCCGTGGTGCGGAACTGGTGCATCACCTTTTCGGCATCCTCCGCCGTATACAGCGGCTCGGCCGGTTCATGTTTGCTGTAGCCATAGCGATTGGCATGGCGGGCATCCTCTTCCTGCAAATGGCCACTGTCGGCGAGCAGGATATCGGCCAGTTGCTTGGTGGCCGGGGTAGACCAGATGTGGCCATGAAAGCCTTCGCGCATGAGCCGGGGCAGGTAACCCGAATGATCCAGGTGGGCGTGGGTGAGCACGACGGCATTGATGGTGTGCGGAGACACCTGGAACGGTTTCCAGTTGCGGCTGCGAATGTTTTTCACGCCCTGGAAAAGACCGCAGTCGATCAGGATGCTCGTGTTGTCGTGGCTGAGCAGGTAGCGTGAGCCGGTGACTGTTCCGCTGGCACCAAGAAAACGGATTTTCATGCGGAGGGTTCCTTGTGGATTGCTTAAGCCCATGAAAGGTCACGGGGTCTTTTTTTGAGTCTAACGCAGAACGCGGTAATTGGTATCCGTGGACGGTCAGTGCGCGTGGTTTTGCCTTTCCTTGCGGTGAGGGAGCTGATGCCATCTCTACAGAAAAGCCATGGCAGGCATCGGTTCTTTTCCCGATAATGCCGGCTGATAACGCGCTTCTGCCTGGCCCCTCGCCCGTGGGCCAGGCCCCTGTTTTGTCTGATCTGGCCTATCTTATGATGTTCCGTTTGTTGCTGCCTGTCGTGGCAGTCCTGTTGTCTGCCTGTACCAGTGCTCCCAAGGCACCACTCAATAATCCGTTGCCGGCAGTGCCGCCAGCGGTGCCGCCGTCGATCATCAGCATGCCCATCACCATGGATCTGGATCAGGTGCGTGAGGAGGTTCTGAAGCGGGTGCCCAGTCCGGTGGTCAGTGGTACCCAGACTCAGGTGCTGCGGGTGCGTTTCAATCCGGCGGGTACGAGTGACCCGGGGAGTTGCAGCATTACCGAGCTGAACTGCCTGGCGAAAAAGGCAGCCGGTGCCGTTGCGGTGGATTACACCGCCCCGGTGGAAACCGTGATTACCCATCAGGTGTATCTGCGCGATCTGTCGATGCGGATGACGGGCAATCAGTTCACGCTGGTGACACAGGCCGAGTTTGCCATCAACACCCGCATCAAGTCGGCACTGGCCCAGTTTGGCGTGGCCAGTTGCGGGGTGAATGAAACCATGCCGCGTGTCGAACTGACGCTGAACGGGTCGGTCGACTGGACCAATGCCCAGGGGGACGTGGCGATCACTCCCGGGGCATGGAGCATGAAGTGGTTGCGCCCCTGCAATATCACCGCCTTCCAGTTGAACGTGGAAGCGCTGCTGGATTTGCCGGGGATTCGTGATCAGGTGCGGATGGCGATTGACGACAGTTTGCGGTTGGGTCTGCGTGAAGTCTCCCTGCGCAATGCCCTGGCAAAAGCATGGCCGGAGCTGAATGCGCCGCGCGAGTTGCAGCCCGGTGTCTGGCTGACGCCGCGGCCGGAAAAGGTTGCCTTTGCCGAGCCGGTGGGGAATGGCCGTTTTGTGTCGACCGGCGTACTGGTGCAGGCGCGCCCGCTCATAGTCACGGGCACACGCCCCGCCATCACCGTGCCACCTGTGCCTGCCCCGCAGCGGGGGATCAACGGGGACAGCGTGTACCTGTCGGTTGCTGGCGATATTGCCCTGGCCGATGCGGCCCGCCTGCTCAACCAGCAGCTGGCGGGCAAGCCGATAGTTGCCAACGGGCATACCATTCTCATTGAGGATATCCGGCTGTACGGCAATCAGGACAAGGCGGTGATCGGGCTGTCGCTGGCACAGCCGTTGCGGGCGGAAATCTTTGTGCTGGGCAAGCCGGTGTTTGATATCGAGAAGAACGAGATCCGCTTCGAACAACTGGCCTGGTCACTCGGTACCCGCAACTATCTGGCCAAGAGTGCCAACTGGTTGCTGGGGTCTTCTTTTCGCGACACCTTGCAGCAAAAGGCGCGTTTCCGTTTTGATGAGGACCTTGCCGATGTGCTCAAGGATTTTCGCCAGTTCCGGCAGGACATCGGCAACGGCATGGTCCTGAAGGGCGGCGTGCAACGGGTACGGCCGCAGGGGCTGTACTTCACCCAGGACCGGCTGCAGGCCCATGTGCTGGTGGAAGGGCGACTGGCGCTGCAGTTGGGGCGCATCGAGCCCTGATGGGTCGAGTCCTGATGAGGTGAGTACTGTTATTGTTCGGGTGCAGTGGC